>NZ_JAYGHR010000003.1:0-20566 GCF_034932365.1 Limnoraphis robusta BA-68 BA1
AGATGGGGGGAATTTTTATTAACAAAAAGCTATTTTTCATCGGAAAAAAATCCTCTCCCCACCACCCCATCACCCCATCACCCCATCAACCCCGGCAATTTTTAACTGAGAATGAAACAGCCCTGCCCATTTCAGGTGATCAGCACCTCAGACTCATAGCCGTATTTGAACGAGTAAAGGAATTCCAAGTTCCTAATTCTTGAGAAGAACGACTACACAAATAACCCCGATCTGATTCACTTAGCCCTTGAACTCCCGTAAAATCTGCCCCAGCAATACTCTTGAGTTGTTCCCAACTGACTCCAGTCACATCAGCCCCCCGCAAATCAGCGTTTTGTAACTCCACCCCAATCATGCGAGCATTACGCAGATAAGCCCCCGTCAGAAACGCGCCTTGAAGGTTTGCCCCACTCAATGCTGCATCTTCTAAATTTGCTCCCGTTAAGTCTGCACCGCTTAAATAAGCCCCTCGTAGGTTCGCGCTTCGCAGATCTGCACCTCTAAGATTAGCGGTATTCAGGAAGACTCCTGCTAAGTTGGCTTTTGGCCCGACTGCCCCGCAGTTTCGGTAATCATATCCCTCTGTCCAAACCGTTTGACTGTCGTAGACTGCCAATTGTAGCTTGGCGTTCTCTAGATTCGCCCCGTTGAGATTACACCCTTGCAACTGAGTCCGATTTAAACAACTTCCTTGCAAGTTCGCATTTTGCAGGTTAGCAGAACGCAAGTCAGCCCCTCGTAAGTCTGCACCTGTGAGATTAGCTCCCTCAAAGTTGGTTTGAGTTAAGTTTGCGCCGATTAAAACTGCCTCTGTTAAATCAACGCCTGATAAATTCATCTGGCTTAAATTCAACCCTTGTAAGTTGAGGCTAGCCAAACTTTTTCCCTGATTGAGAGTGGCTTTAAGATCATCAGCCGAGTAGGATGTAAAGGAAAGACGAGCGGTAAAATTCATGATAAAATCAGCTAAATTTCGTATCTACAAGAATTAATCGGAAATGGTACTCACACCGCCAATGACAATGATGGACTTCTTTCGTTACAGTCAGGGAGTCTGGTTTTCTCAGCGCACGGTTCATCGGTTTGACTCGTTAGAAAATGAGTCGGGAGAGTCTAATTTAATTATCAAAGTTTTAGAGCCTGATGATCCGCGTGTGATCGAAGTTTGTCAAGCACAAGGTGTGGATGCAGGTTTAGCCAAGGGGGGTGCTAGTTTTGGTTGGCAAGATAACCTCGAGGAAAAAGAACCCAACCCGAATTATGCCGCCATTTTAGTTGACATTCCCAATGATCAAAACCCACGTCTTGGCAATTTTATCCGAAATCGGGGTTATGTAGAAGGGATTCCGGTGGTCAGTGCTTATCAGTTTGCCGATGATGGAGTTTTAACCATCAAGACTGAATATGATCGCAATCAAGGCCAGGAACGCTGTTGGTTTGTGACTGATAATTTTCGGGTTCGAGTCAGTACCGTAAAGATGATGAACGGAGTCAATTTAATGACTTATTCTTCTGAACGTCGTTGTGTTTCTTCGGATTTCATCAACGAGTTAATCGAACAGAATCGGTTGCGCTCATCAACTTCATAAGCAGCTAAAGTGTTTCATCAAACTTCGTTTGAAAACAGCCATATTTAAACCAATATTGTTTTAACTCATGGTTGGGGGTATGGAGGCTAGCTTTAGCTTGATGGAGAACAACTTGTCTATGATTTCCCATCCAAACTCGTTTAATGGGTTGAACGGAAATCAAAGTTCCACCTAAACTTTTAACACAGTCTTCAAACCGTTCAATTGCCGTGTAATCTAACGTTTCAAAGATGAAAAAGTTTCCGGAACAGATCAGTTGTCGTCTACGAATCCAAGCCTGCATTTTTTTACGGGCAACTGGAGGCAGCATTGCTAATTTTGAGGGAGTTCATGGGCATAACTTTGACATTTTTCAAATTTTAGGGGGCCTGTTCGAGTTCCCCAAATCTGTTCATCGGTATTAATATCCAGTCCTCGATCCATACTTGCAAAGGTTGTCTCAGTCAGTTCAACTTGACTGACTAAATAGGTTTGACACCCAAGTTTTTCAATCAAACAATTCTTTCCTTCAACGCTCCCTCGAAATAAATTTCCTTCCCGTTTAAAAACCATTGAACAGTTATAACGTCGTTCAATACAATCGGGAGTAATCGTCTTTAAAATTGATTGTTCTCGCCCGGCTCCAGCATAACGAATACTATCTTTTAAACTATAGTTTTCAACATAAACTTGTTCCTGTTGTTGTTCAATGACTCGATGAACCCCTTGGCGATAAGGAGTCCAGAGATCGTAGTCGTAGACTTGTTCTGAATAAAAACCAATACCTGAAAAAAAATCAAAGGGCAAGGGACGGAAAAAAACTCGAATGTGCGGATAATCTTTTGAGTTTTCAATTGCTTGTTTCTGATTACTAAATTCCCCGGCTAGCCAATGGGATAATGTTAGCGTTAATTGAGTTGCAAGCATTAGCAGAATTTTAAGTAAATTATGATTTTGATTCTGATAAAGAACGAATTTCCGAAGAAAAAGAAGCCGTTACAACTCCACTCCCCGCACTGGTTTTTATCAACGAAACTCGCAGACGAAAATTAGGATTCAAAAACCAAATTTTTTCCTCAGCCATCGCCCGTTCATATTCCGTTAATAGGATAAATGTACCGTCTTCAGTGAGGTGATATTTGCCAATTGCCGGAATCGTTTCAGCATAACCTTGATCTCGCAACAATTGCCCAGCTTTGGGGTCATCTGGATCGGGAATTGGCACTAAAATAGTTGTTCCTTGAACAGATTCAGATTCATCCCAATCGGATTCTCCTTCCCAACTCATGCGAAAGGGATGACTCGCTCGTTGAGGATCAATATTATTGGATTTACAGAGGCTAATCACTGCTTCATCCGAGTCCCCTAACGGAGCAATCTCAATGGTAGAAATCACTTGTTCAAAGTGACCAAACGCCAGATGATGAACGCTGCGTTGCGATCGCCAGCAACCGAAAGAAGATTCAACAAATTGAGCAATATCCATAACAATTTTATAGGTCGGGAATACCGGATTAGGGAGCGGTTGGGAGAAAAGAAGATAGGAAGAAACAGGGGATTAATCACTCTCCCTCTGCCATCTTTTATCCCCTGCAACCGTTCCCCTATCGAGACCTCAACGCTTCAGGTGGTTAAGCAATTTCAGTAATGCTAACAATTTTCCCACCCGCTTGATGAATGCGCTGAATTTGGGGAGTCATCCGATCGCCAGGAACAATATATTCGCTTGTACTAATCCGACGACGGGTGTCAAATTTCATCCCTTTCACCACAATTTTAAAAGTCTTTTCTGTGGCATCTTTATAAGCACCTAAACGACCTGCCTTGCGAGGGGTAATAATCTTTCCACCACTATTAGTTGCTACCTGTTCAACCAAGCGAGATGCTTTAAAAGCACTGTCTACACCAGCATACCCTTGATAGAGAGACAGGGTGCGGTTGTAACCCACTTGTTTATTTCCGACTTGGCTTTGAGCGCCTTGATAGTAAGGAACGATATTGTCGCCGAATTTCTGTTGATATTCGTCACTATCGATATAGGAGTCGATTTCGGCATCATAACCCTGTTCAACACAGCGACAGATATGTTCAGACAGTTCTGCTTGCTCTTGGGGCGCACGTCCTAACAAGTGTTTGAAGTTGAGTTCGACAAAACGATAGGGAGCGCAGGATTCAAAATAGCGACGGCGATAAAACTCAGATTTGGCAACAGCCCGGACAAATTCTCGCACGGTTAAATTCCGGTTGCAAAGCTGAGATTCGGCTGTCACTAACCGTTCGCTTTCCATAACATGGGGATTGCCTAAGACTTGTTTATAAACCGCCCGAATCACGTTATTGATTTCATCGGGACTCCAAGACGGAGGAAGTTCTACAGGTGCATCTAAAACGAGGCTCATTGAAGTTCTCCTGATAATTGGGGTTTGAAAGTGATGAATTGCCAACTATTTTTTTAAATTATGGAAAAGGGGAAAGTCAATTCCCCAGTTAACTCTCAGTGGAGAGTTTCATGCTCACGCTCTCCTTAAGATTAAAGAGCGAGACTTTCTGAAAAAAACAATTAAACCGGAGTAATACTGGCAATCACGCCACCTTGTCTGTGAATGCGTTGGTATTCTTGGGACAGCTTATTAAACGGCACCAAATAAACCTTATTACTACGAGGGAATTTAGACACGCGACTGACTTTACCCAAAGAGCGATAAGCGGTAACTTCGATGCGGAAAACTTTTCCTTCATCATTGGGTCCTACCACTCCATTACGAGTACGCGCACCCACAGCCGGCTCTTGGAATGACCAACCATCTCCAACCGTACCACCAGAAGGGGGAATTACAGGCAGTGGAATATTCTGAATGACATACTTATTGAGTACAGGTTCTTTGCCAGAGAGACTGCCTTTGAAGTCACTGCTGGATGCGCCCCGCAACATAGCAAACATATGGGTAAAGCCGACCATCGTCTGTCCAGGTTGGCTCTTGTAACCCCGATAATAGGGAACAAAAGATTCTCCGTAGGCATTCTGATATTCGTTGCTATCGAGATAAGAATCAATTTCAGCCTCAAATCCTTTAGTATCTAGGATGGTGCTGTGGATTCTCATTTCTTCTAACCCGTTGGGAGTCCGACCCAAGAAGTGTTTAAAGTTAAGTTCAATGAAACGATAACGGGGGCTCGTTTCAAAGAAACGAGAGCGGTAGAGATCAGATTTGCCGATCGCCCGCACAAATTCCCGAACACTCAGTTGTCCACGTTTAAACTGGGATTCAGGAACAATCGCTCGTTCGCTCTCCATGACGTAGGCATTACCTAAAACTTGACGGTATACTGCTCGGATAATGCTTTCTACCTCTTCTTCTGAGCGCCCTGGAATGAGTTCCAGAGGAGGTGTTTCTTCAAACAAACTGACTCCTAATCGGGAGGCTGGCCCAAAAACCATAGCTTTAACTCTCCTCTTGATTTGATTTCTCAAAACTGTTTATAGCTTAAATTTGTCATCTACTTTGTAAATAAATGTTAACAATTTTAAGTTATGCAGAGAAGATTGGAGCAAACTGATTCCATCGTCTCTGTGTCAAACATTCTCGAATCGTGGTAGCCTGAAAGAAGTGAGACAAAATTGGAATAAACTTGCAGTAAAAATGGGTTTGTGAGTTCGGGGTTGGGATTTTCATCTCAACAAAGCGGGTCACAGCCTCTCAATCATCGGTATTGTAGGAAACAATAGACATGGCTGAAACTACAGAACCCCAAGCATTCAATGTCGAGGGCACCCCAGAAAGCGAAACCAGCGTAACGACTCAAGAGTTGGAAGAAGTCATTGCAGAATTTGAAAAATATCGGGAGCGGTTGGTTAACGAAATGACCATCACAGCCCAGAAAGCTAAACTCCCCACGAAAAAGGCAATGGCTCAAATAGAGCCGGAACTCGCCAAAATTGATGCGGCACTCCAGCATCTCCGCACTCAACAAGCAGCCCTCAACTCTTAATCCATCCTCCCGTCAAAATGAGGAAGTTCACACTCTGACCCACACCGGAGAGGGGGGCTTCCCCGATGACTAACGGCTGTCAATTGAAGCCCTTCTCGTACAGTATCCCCAGGGCGGTTCGATTTTACCGTTGTTGGCAGTCTGAATTCAAATGAGCGATAATATTAAGATTTGTAACTTTCTGAGAGATAAATGAGACAAACATCAGGATTTTTCTTTATGTTCAGAGAAAGTTTTAGTCTCTACTTATAGCTTTATGTTTCAGCCTTTTCTGCACTATCTAGAAAAAGAACTATTCAGTCGCTTCGTTCTCAGCAGCCGACCCATTGCTCCTGATTTGGAATTCCAAATAAGCCAGCGAGGTAAAAATCCAGCCATGATCGAAAGCTGGTGTTATCAATGTCCCCAATTGCGAAAAATTCGCTACACTTATATCAATGCTGGAGAAACCGCCCAAATTTTCAATAGCGTTATTTATCCCAGTTATCAATACGACTTACCCTTACTCGGAATAGACTTTTTAGCATTTGGCAAGAAGAAAATTCTTGTAGTTCTAGATTTTCAACCCCTATTTCGGGATTCAGAATATTTAGAGAAATACATTGAACCGATGGCACCCATTCGGGAAAAATATAATGAATTAGCCCAAGGGTGGGAAATGAAGTTTTATGATGCGAACCAGTATTTTTCTCCCTATCTTTTGTTTGCAAAAACAGATGCAGAAACCGTCATTAATAGCCTATTTCCAGCTTATAAAGAATACATCCAGTTATATTGGAAACTCTTAGAACAAGCTGAAGCAAAGACTGACCCGGCTGAGATTGAAAGCATCGTCAGAGCGCAGAAAGATTATGATCAGTATAGTGCCGAACGAGATCCTGCATCTGGGCTATTTAGTAGCTATTTTGGTCACGAATGGTCAGAGAAATTTCTCTATGAATTTTTGTTTGAAGATGCCGTTCCTGTTGCAGCAGCGACAGAAAAAAGATAATCTACAATTTTTGGATTTCTAAATTCTATTCTATGACTCTCTATCAACCCTTCCTCGATTATGCTTTGGCTGTCATGCAAGAGCGACTTTCCTTGCAACCCTATACAATTCCTGAAGGGTTTGAGTGCAAACAGGAAACGACAACAGGCAAAGGGAAAAAGCAAGAAACTATTATCACAACCAGCTATGCTTTTAAATCTCCAAAACTGAGACAAATTCGAGCGGCTCATGTTCAGGGAGGCAATTCCCTACAAGTTCTCAACTTCGTGATTTTCCCGCAGCTCACTTATGATTTGCCCTTTTTTGGCGCGGATTTAGTCACTTTACCCGGGGGACATTTGATTGCTTTGGATATGCAACCCCTTTTCCAGGATACCGCTTACCAACAGCAATATACTGAGCCAATTTTACCGATTTTTCAGACTCACCAACAACACCTCAGTTGGGGAGGAGATTTCCCAGAAGAGGCAAAATCTTTCTTTTCTCCCGCTTTCTTATGGACTCGCCCCAAAGAAACAGAAGTTGTTCAGACGCGAGTTTTTGAAGCGTTTAAGGATTATCTAGAAGCTTATTTGAATTTTGTCGAACAAGCTCAACCGATTACCGATAGTCAAAGGCTTTCTGATATTCTGCAAGCGCAACGCAGTTACGTTCGTTATCGAGCTGCTAAAGATCCAGCCAGGGGAATGTTTACTCGTTTCTATGGAGAAGCTTGGACAGAGGAGTATATTCACGGATTTCTCTTTGATTTAGAACGCCAACTCGTTGGAGTTTAAACTAATACCATTCTTGAGTCTAAACTCCAGTTTGAAGGCTTCTGTACTTTAGCAATCAGTAGCGAATTCGCGGATCAATGTAAGCATTCAAAATATCAATCACAATACTTGCGATCGCCACCATTGCCGCAAAAAACACCACAATCCCCTGCACCGTTGGATAATCCCGCACCGTAATCGCTTCGTAGAGTCGATTGGCTAACCCCGGCCAGGAAAACGTCACCTCTGTCAAAATTGCCCCGCCCAACAGTGCTGCTAAGGTTAGCCCCAACACTGTAATCACCGGAATCATGGCATTTTTCAACGCATGAGCGATTAAAATTCGCCCCTCGGGAATTCCTCTCGCCCTCGCCGCTTCTACATAGTCTGCTTGCAACGTTTGGCGCAAATTGACCCGCACGATGCGCTCAAAAATGCCACTCAGTAGCAGCCCTAACGTCAAACAAGGCAGACAGAGATAGTAGAGCGTAGTCAAAAACAGATCGAGATTTCCGCTTAACAGACTATCTACCGTGTACAGTCCAGTCCAAGAAGCAGGCGGAGTCGCACTCACCGGAAAACGAGTTCCCAAGGGAAACCAGCCTAACTGCACTGCAAAAATAAGCTGAAATACCATCGCCGCCCAAAATGCGGGTACTGAATATGTAATTATACCAAACAACCGTCCGATTGTATCCCAAATGGTATTGGGTCGAGAAGCCGATAGCGCTCCGATACTTATGCCGATGATTAAAGCCACCAGTAGGCTAAACACCCCCAGTTCCACCGTCGCCGGGAAATAGTCAAAAATAATTTCCCAAACCGACTGTCCGCGACTGGTGAGGGAAGTCCCCAAGTCAAATCGCAGCAAATCTCCCATATAGTCGAGATATTGTTGAATCAAAGAGCCATCCAAACCCAACTGCGATCGCATTGCCTCTTTCGCACTCGCCGGAGCGCGGGAGCCAAGAATCGCATCAACTGGATCGCCCGGTGTGGCTCTCAGGAGTAAAAATACAATGCTGGTAATCGTCCACAACATTAAAGGGGCTAACAGCAGGCGAATCAAAATATAAGATTGCAGCGCTTTAGAACGAGACATGAGACTTTATATACTTAACTGTTAACAGTTAACAGTGACCAGTGGAATATTGACAACTGATTACTGGGATTTTCTGACTGCATAAATTGTCTATTTTGTCAAGATGTGGATTTTGGGGTTTGGCTTGGGCTTTGAAAATTTGTGCGTTATGGTTGAAAAAATTGGTCAGAAAATCTTGATATTTTACGAAGGGATAAGGGTTTTAGCCTCTATTTTGACGAGTAGACACTAGACCCCCTTGGGAGTGGTTTCTATCACTATACCAGAACCCCTAGATTTTCGTCAACTATTTAAGAAATTTTCTCAATAAAAAATTCGATTTTTAGCCTAATCTTTTAATTTTCCAAAGGGTTTGCGGTTTTAAATTATAAAAACTTATACTTAGGCGGGGGACAGTCCGGGTTGATGGTTGTGGGTTAAAGTCAACTTGGATAACTTGGTTTAGTATTAGACGAAAATCAGCTTGATACAGGTTATTTGTACTCGGTCAAAAATGACTAACTTACCTGATGATTACTGAATTCAAGGATGAAAATGGGATATTATATGTCGGCACAGATTCCCATTCTTTAATAATAAGTCAAGTTCCCTCAGTTGTCAATCGAAAATCGGGGAAATTTTGCCGGAATTTGGTCACGAATATCAAAAATTCAAGCAATAGGAAAGGCGATCGCTGTATGGGGGGAGAAAAGTTCTAGGTGAGGGCGGGTTTACAAAGGTTATTACCCGCCCCCTTTTTCCAGGGTTAAGATTCATGCAGCAGCGATTCAAATGTGGTTCGTAGGGATTTAATATCCGCCACTCGAGCCACTAACAGATTATCCCGTCCGGCATCTTCTAAACGAGATTTCCAATAGTTAATGCTATCTGAATGATTCACCCAAAATCCGATGACACTATCGACGACTTCATCAATCTTCCAGTTTTTTTGTTTAGAAATGGTTTCAACTGAGGAAATAAAAATATCTAAGGTACATTGATGCTGTCCTAAGTATTCAATGCCACTTGATGCTTTTTCCTGGAGTTGTTGTTGTTGGTAAAAAAAGGATAACACTGGAGAAATGCCAATTAAATCAAATGCGTATTTCATCCGGGTACTCCTAACTTATTTTTTTGATTAAATCAATAATACTCAGTTTAGCTAATTTTAATCGGTAAAATCACTGACAATCTGGACTCCATTTGAGAATCGGTAAGGGAAAAGTCCGATCAATTCGTCGCTTGAGATTTTTGATTGATAAACATAAAGAAAAAATTAAAATTTTAAACAAGATTAGTTCTTTTTTTTAGATTGAGTTTATTTTTCCGATTCACCTTTTAACGCTTGTAAATCTTCAGGAGTATTACAGTTAAACAGCATTTTCATCGTTGTTCCTTCTAGACTTAAAGCCTGAACCGGAACCTGAGTTAACCAAGTTTGAAACGAACGTCCGCCTTGTTGAATAAAACGTTTTAACTCCGTCAAAGCCGCTTGGCGATAAAACCCACACAACGGTTCCCAACCAGACTCCTGAGAGGGAACAACAGCCAAGATTGACTGAGAAACTTCAGTCAGTTGAGTCAGCCAGTTTTGCAAAATTTCCGGTTGAAGCTGAGGTAAGTCGCAAGCCAAAAGCAACACCCACTCTGCATCAATTTGAGTAAGTCCATCGGCTAAAGCCACCAAGGGACCTTGACCGGGTTCGGACTCCGGTAAAAAATGCACCTGTTCTGAGACAATGTTCTGATATCTTACAGGCCAAGATGTCAACACATAAACCGATGAACAGCAGCCAGCCGCCACCTGACAAACTCGGGTTAATAAAGGTTTCCCTTGGTAGTCAATCAGGGCTTTATCTCGACCCATGCGAGAACTTTTTCCTCCGGCTAAAATCAAAGCTGCGATCTCGGAATTTGACATCATTAAACATTCAAGAATCAGATTCGATCACCCTTAAAAACAATTAAATCGCTTGGCGCGAGAAACCCAAGTGCTAAACAGTCCGCCCCCCACTCCCAATAACATTGCACCCCAGAGATAAGCAGATGAACGAGAATCTTCATCAATTTCGAGAACCAGAGTTTCAGGATTATCAATGAAGTCGTTAATTTGAGCAACGACATCTTGAGCGTAGTGGTGATCAAGGCGATAAAACGGTAAGAAAACCCGACCATTTTCGGTTAAGAGTGCCACATAAAAAGCACTATAGTCAGAGTCCGCTAAATCTTCAATATTCTTCTTGATGATTTGGGCGCCCTGCAAACTCTCAATCGGAATTTCCGTAAAACTTGATCCGAGTAAACCGGATTCTTCAAGGTCACAATTTCCTTGACTTTGTTCGGTGCGTTCACAAGTTAGAGTGACGGTGCTGACAAAGCCAATCATCATCAATCCCGGCACGATCGCTAGACTTAATAATCCCAAAGAAAGAATCGGGATCTTTTTCAGTTTTTGCTTGACCTTTCTGACGAACTTTTGAGCAATCATAATTTTCCTTGAACTATCCATGAACAGCTAGACGAAGGGTTTCCAGTTTTTCGACAACTTTGCCATCAATCAGCAATTGTTTGGCGATTGATAAACCGGATTCTAAATCAGAACACACTCCACACTGCCACAGATAAAATCCCCCATTCCAAACCGCCGCTTGCATCAACTCATCGGCTTGACCCTGTACAACCCTTTGCATCTGGGCGAACAAGTGGGTTGAACTTTCTAGGGGAACTTCCTTTCCCGCAAACCCATAATCACTGGGATGTAATAGCCAACGTTCGAGGTGATAATCTTCCCCAGATTGACTCGACAGTTGATGTACACCAATAATGCAAGTGCGATCACGCGGCAAATCACAACTTCCTTCTAAACCTTTAACGCTGATAAACTGAGTCGTTCCTCGCCATTTGAACGTTTCGCGAAATAACACCTCCGTCGGGGGATGAACGTATCCACAAGCCAGAGTTGCTACACCTGCATAGGGAGACCACATCAACTCCATCGTTGCCAGAGGTGGACGCTTGCCAATTTCCCGACGATAGGGAACCAAAGCCGCCGCCTCCGGGAAATGACGGGGAAGATAGGCAAACCCTACTCCTGTTGTTTCTAGAACCTGTTGGACTCGTTCTAGGGTTAGCGTTGTCCAATCCACTCCTAAACCTTGCCAAACTTCTATCAGGGGAATCCCTTCTTTGGTTGGCATGGTGTCCCCCCCGTGTAAAATTACCGGAACGCCTGCTGTCGCCACAATTAACGCGGTTAACGGAGCAACAGGAGCAGTACGGGAGCGCCCATCGTAGGGACAGTTCAAGATTAAGGGAGGAGTTGAGAGCGGTTGAAGTTTGCTAGCGAATTGATCGCACCCATCCAACATTCCCGCTAATTCTTCACCGGTGGGTCGTTTGATCCGATGAGCAATTAAAAATGCGCCAATTTGGGCAGGCGTTGCTTCCTGCAACAGCATCATTTTCATCGCTTCGGCAGCCTCAGTCCGATTGAGATTTTCCCCGGTATGGGGGCCACTGCCAATTTTACGGAGTAGTTCTCGAAAGCGATCGCTCATTACACCAAATTAGAGGTTAAAACAACAAGGAAATCCCCAGCATATCTTGTTTAGGAGGTGCTTTTGACAGTCAATTGACCGATTTGCTCAAGAACCCGATCAGACCCAGGTGGAATAAATTCCTGAACCAGTTTCCAGAAATATTCTATCGGGGGAATTTGCATTCGGTCAGAAGTCGCCACCATCACCACTTCACGACTCCAAGCCGGATCAGGGGGGGTTTTCTCCACGTCTGAGAAATTTGATGATTCCGGCGACAATGGGCTGTCAGTGGAATGAACTCGACGTTCGGGTGGCTGAATAGCACAAATGGTGAGAGTCGGGTCTGTACGCGACTCGATCAGGGCTGAACGGGGGAGTAAAGCAATTAGTTGTCCCTGACGTACAACACCCCGAAAGGCGTCAAGTGTATTGAGTTCTAGAACGGCATTCAATTTTGCTCCAGTTTGGTTGAATTTTTCTTGAACCCAGCGCCGCATTCCATACCCGTCTTTGAACACGACTTGCGGATAACGAACCAGTTCTGACCAAGGAACTTGGGTAGACTTGGCAAGAGGATGATTATGAGCCATCAAGACTTCTATGGGTTCTTCATAGAGGCTTTCGACAATCAATTCTCCTGTTGCTGTAAATGAGCGGTTATTCATCACGATCGCGACGTCAACCAACCCATCTCGCAGCACCTTTAACGCCCGATCACTTCCCAAGGAGGTGACTCGCAGTTGAACTTCCGGGTAGGCGTAGCAAAATTTCTGTAACACTGGCGGCAGGTAGGACGCGCATATCGAATGAATGGCGGCTACACAGAGTTCGGGCTGCTTTCCCGCTAGCAAGGTGGCAAGTTCTTCTTTGGCACCATCCCAGGTTTGACAGATTTTGCGAGCATAGGGCCAAAAGCGTTCTCCCCCAATCGTCAGCTTTGCTTGGGCGGTGCGATGGAATAGCGGTAAACCGAGTTCGGCTTCTAGTCCTTGCACTTGGCGGCTGATCGTTGATTGAGTTACGCCACATTTTAGTGCTGCTTGTTGAAAGCTTCCCGTTTCAGCGACACACAGAAAAGATTGCAACTGCTCTAGGCGCATGAAAATTTGATTAAGATGGCTATAGTCTATCCAAATTCATGGTAGTTTATCTATGATTTCGGTTCGGTAGAAGTTTATACAGCTTGAAAACAGGGAACAGGGAATAGGAAAAAGGCTATCTTGCAAAAAGACTGATAACTGATCACTGTTTAGCTGCCCCATTCTGCTAATGCCATTGAGATTCCTTGTTGTAAATTCGGTGCAAGATTGCTGTCTTGAGATAACTGTTGGAGTCGTTCATAGACTTGGGGAGAATTTAACTGTTTCAATGCAGCAATACAATGAAACCGAACCGTCATTTCTGCATCGGCTAACAGTTGAACCAGAGAATCCATAGCACTGATATTCCCTAACTGTCCTAAACTCAAAGAAATTAATTGTTTAAAAACCGCAATTTCCATAGAAGGGTGTTGACTTTGGAGAAATTCAATTAAAATCTGACTGGCTTGAATTTTTACTTCGGGTTGGCTGATTCGTCCCAGTCCTTGAATGATTTCTTGATGCAGAGGGAAAGAGCTGTTGTTAGAAGTCGGCTCATCTGGAATTTTCAATAAAATCTGTTTTAACTGATTAACAGCAATCGGAGTTTCCATCCAACACAAAGCTTTAACTCCATCAAGTTTAACGCTAATTGGTACTGTTGTCGATTCAATTTGTTCAACTAAAGCCATCACCGCCTGATCCGTACCCATACGCGACAGGGCAATTTGTGCCTGTTGACAAACTTCGGCGCGGATATCCCATAATAAAGGTTGCAGGTGTTCAACTAAGTTGAATTCCTGTACTAAATCTCCCCGTAGACTTAAACCCATAATCGCTTCTTTTCTGACAGAAGCGGCAGGATCATTTAAAGCCTGAATTAATACAGGTGGAATACGAGGATCATGAAAACTGCCTAACGCTTCAATTGCACAAGCCCGAACTTTTGGGTTAGAATCATTGACGACACTCAATAAAGGGCTAATTGTTTCAGAACGGCGAATTTGAGCGATCGCTTCGGTTGCTAAGAGTCTTAACTGTTGATTATCCAGTAAGCTGTTGAGAGAATCAATCCCTGAAGTTCCTAAATTTGCTAAAGCCGTTGCTGCCATTTCCAGTAAGTCTGTTTCTGAGGAATCGCTGGTTTTAGCAGTTTGCAAGATCTGAACTAAAGCAGGTACAATTTCATTGCTGTTAAACTGTCCGAGTGTACGCGCCACAAACCAACGCACTTCGAGATCAGCTTCTTCCGATTCGAGAATTTCAATCAACGGGTTAATCGCTATGGTTCCCATTTTGGCTAACTGTTTAGCCGCATCCCAACGTTGCTGAAAGTCTCCAGATTCTAACTTGGCGATCGCACTTTTGAGTAGCGCTTGAGATAGACTATCATCCGATAAGTTGGAAGAGTGATCACCCATAGATTGAATTGAAACCCCTATCGAGGAGAAAGGATAATGTAGGGGCGTAAGGCTTACGCCCTACTTACGCCCAAAGTCATTAAACACAATTTATTCGTTTTTAGTCTAACAATCGTCTCATTCTCATGCAATTCTAGATCTAGAATTTCTCAAAAACGCTCATGCTACATTTTAGATACTCCTCTTTAATTGATGCACCTGTTGAGGTGGTTTGGGACTTCCACAGGCGATCGGATATTTTGCACCTGTTAACTCCCCCTTGGCAACCTGTCGAGATTATCCGACGGGAGGGAGGATTAGAAGTCGGGGCGATTACAGAATTTCGTTTGTGGTTGGGGCCGATTCCGGTACAATGGTTAGCGGTACATACTGAATGCGATCGCTATCGACTGTTTACCGACGAACAGAAACAAGGGCCGATGGAGAGTTGGGTACACCGACATCAGTTTTCCTCAGAACAGGGAAAAACCCGCTTAACCGATGTGATTACCTATTCTCCGCCTGGAGGATGGTTAGCTGAGAATCTGTTGGCTTGGTGGGTGAATAGCCGCTTAGAAGATATGTTTCGCTATCGCCACCAAGTCACCCAAACAGAATGTGAGAAACATTGAACCCCCAATTTAAGCTTCGGCGTTGACTTTTTCCTTGTCGGTATTTGCTGGTTTTTCTGTACCTTCAGGAGTTGTGTCTGTTTGTGAGGCTTCGATGTGATTTTCCGAGTCTACCGCAGGTTTGACATCGGTGTTTTGAGAACTTACTAATGTCAAAGCCGTTTTTGGGGGTGAGCTTTTTTCTTCGGTGTGAATCTTTTCGACATCTCCCTCTAAGTCTTGAATGCGCTGTCCTTGTTGATGAATTTGCTGAAGATCTTTCTCTAACTCTTGAATTCGCAGTTCTTGTTGACGAATCTGACGCATCGTTTGACGAGCGATAACTATTCGTTGCAGTTGAGATAATAAGCTAAACAACCAAGCCAGTAAAGCCCCTACTCCCGTTGCTGCGATGAGTTCTATTGCTAGGGGCGCCTGTACCTCAACACCTTTGATGACTTGAATTGTCGCAAGTTCTGTATTCTGTAGACTAAATAAGACTAAGAGTATACAAACGATGAAAATCAACAGAAAGTTGAGCGGTCGCATGAGAAAACTCCAGACTGCAAGCAGATTACTTCTTTAATCTTACCGAATATTGTTCAGAATGACCGGATCTTTTCAGTGCTTTTTGCTAATTGCTAGCTGTTGAGATTGTTAAGTAGTTAAGCAGATTATTTGATTTTTGGCAATGAGTAAATTTATCATTTTTTCCCCTCAACCCAATTTTGTCAGGTCATTTCAACCGTTCAGAGCTTGATTTGTTATGAAAAATCCGGTTTTTGGGTGAGAGAAGGAAGAAGAAAGAATACAAATTCAAAGCTTGTCAAATTTCTAGATTCCTTCTTGGTTTCCCCCTCTCAAGAATCAATCCTTAACTCGCTGCAATCGTTGTCGGCATAGGAGCTTGAACATTTTCACCCGAACGAACCCGATATAAAGTACCGATTAATTCTTCATGCTTGCGAAGATTTTCTTCGATTTCTTCTAATACAAAAGCAGTCACGGGATCGGTAATTTGAACGCACAAATGAGAACAATCAATTACACCAGTTTGGATGTCGCCTAAAGCACGCCGCATAATATCTTGATCATTGCTATTATTAGACTGCAACCAACCTTGCAATTTGGCAAATGCTTCACTTCCCATCACTTGCCAAGTCACCTGTTCCCCAAAGTCTCGCAGACGAGCTTCTAACAGTTCAACATGACGTTCTTTTGTGCCAATGCCTTCGCGTAAAAGAATCACTAATTCCGGGTCTGAGGCTTGCTTGCTATACTCTTTAAAAGCCGCTAGGGTATAACGTTCCCCCACGATAGCCGTATTCAGCACATTAATAATATCATTTCGGCTTGAACCTTTCCAAGCTTCACCCAACGTCCACCATTCAAAGTCTAGGTCGGTTGGATGGGGTAATATTGTGCCTTCAATCTGTAAATTGAGGAAATTCAACAGGGTGACGGTAAACATCGGTAAATCACTCGGCTGTCTAGCAGTGATTAAATTACCATCCACCACAACCGGTTCATTAACGTAAGTAGCCCCCGCATTGTGAATATCTTTGCGAATGGCTTTATAGCCTGTTGCTTGTTTACCGCCTAAGACATCGGCATCTATTAAAACTTGGGGGCCATGACAAATCGCCGCAATGGGTAAACCCTGTGCCATAGCATCAATCACCAGTCTAACAGCCTGGGGGTTGCTGCGAATTTTATCGGGTGCAGCACCACCTGGGATAAAAATAGCATCAAAGTCTTCTGAACGAACTTCTGCTGCGGTTGCGTCAGGTTTGGCTGAGACGTTACCTTGCTTCCCTTGATATTCGTCGTTCATGCGTGAACCGATAATCACCGTATTCGCGCCAGCATTTTGTAATGCAGTGTAAGGAACTTGAAATTCAGAGTCCTCAAAACCACTTTCGAGTAAGATGGCGACTCGTTTTGAACTTGAACCATTTGATAGTGATGTCATTTTAAACTTTCCGAACTAATACAACAAAAGTTATGCTCGTGAATATAGCGAAGTAGATTGATCTATAGCGGTGTGCGCTCGTATGAGGTACACCGATGGGGTAGAAACCCGGTTTCTTCTAGAAACCGGGTTTCTGGTTTGTACCTCATAGGAGCGTACACCGCTATATACAGTCTTTAGTGTAGGAAATAAAGCTTTCACAATCCCTCTACCTCGAGAGGGAATTCTTTAGGTGATCGGGGTTTTGGGAAATTAATACTGATTTTTTGGCGATGTTTTCAAATTTTAGCCTTGATTTGATTTGAATTCAATTGATTTTGATGGGGATAAAAGTCTCTAAAAATGTCAGCTAATCTTTTGAGCGATCGCGGTGAATAGTTGATTGATAGTGCTAATTCTAAGATTGGCCAATAATTTCTATCAAAAGGCGTACAAAAATCTGTCTAATGTCAGAGGTAAAATTGTATTTTTTAAATTAATCTTAAATCGGAGGTCAATTGATGATACAACTTTATCAAACTCAAATCAATGTTAGACTGGATTACTCAAGGTATTGATTCCTGGGGATATATGGGAATCCTGCTCCTCATGTTCTTAGAAAATATTTTTCCTCCCATTCCTTCGGAATTAATTATGCCACTGGCTGGCTTTACAATCGCCCAAGGTCAATTCAACTTTTTAGGTGTAATTTTATCCGGTGTAATGGGTTCTATTCTAGGCGCATTACCCTGGTATTACTTCGGTAAAAATTGGGGAGAAAAGAAACTTAAAGAATGGATTGAAAAGCGAGGTAAATGGCTCACGCTTTCAACAGAAGACCTGGAACGTTCTCAACAATGGTTTCGTCACTATGGAAATTGGGTTGTCCTTTTAGGTCGAGTTATTCCCGGAATTCGCACTTACATTTCAATTCCGGCGGGTTTAGAAAAGATGCCAATATTTTCTTTTTTAGTCTACTCAACTCTTGGAACAATAGTTTGGATTAGCTTTTTAACGGTTGTTGGTTATTGGCTGGGAGATAACTATATCTTAGTCGAAGAATTTATGGCACCGATTTCTATCATTGTATTTGTAATTTTATTCTTTGCAGTTGTAATTTGGTTCTTGAAACGCAAAAAACAACAATAGATTGGTAATTCTGTTAACGGCTAATTGTTGTCTGATTTGCACCCTTAACGGATAGCACCCCTGGGATATCATGTCCAAACCCGAAAAGTTTTGTTTAAATAGACTAAGGTATCACCCTCGCTGTGTCTGACCCTTTTTTATCCCAGGTGTACATCTAACGAGGCGTAAGTCTACTCTATGCTGTTAATCAATTTGAATAGACAGGTTCCAGTGTCGGGTCAGCGAACAGTTATCATTCTGGATACAGGTGTAACAGACTATCTAAGTCTGCTGCGGGGAATTTCATCGGATACTGAGATCATTCTCCTCAACTCCACGCAAAACGGAATTGAATATATTAGCCAAACACTAAGCTGTTACAAAGACATTCAATTCCTGCATATTGTCTCTCATGGTAACAAAGGGTGTTTAGCATTAGGAAATCAACTCCTCAACAGCGAAACTCTAGAAACCCACGCTTCTCGCATTCAACAGTGGAAAACCGCTTTAGCTGAGAATGGAGAGATTTTGCTGTATGGCTGTCATGTCGCCAGTGGAGAAGAAGGAATTCGTTTTGTGAGGCGACTGGCTGAACTCACCCAAGCGAAGATTGCCGCTTCCAATAGTTTAACCGGAAATGCAGCTTTGGGAGGAAATTGGAAGTTAGAGTTTCAGACTCAACCTATTACAACACCTCTGGCTTTTAGCCGCGAAATCTTACAAGCTTACTCGGGTGTTTTAATTTTATTAGTTGATGAATCTTTTGCAAATTCTACCCTTTCTCCTCAACCTTTTACTGATGAACTTAAATGGATTTTTGGTTCTGGTCAGAGTGTAAAAGACCCAAATGATTTAGAAAGTCCGTTTTTGACAGCGAGACCTTTTCGAGAACCCGAACCTGGTGGAATTGCGGGTGTTCCTGAAGGAAGAAATACCGATCCAGAAGGACAAGGAACATTAAGATTTACATCGAACGCTAACGATCAAGCTGGTTTTATTATCTACGATTTTCCTGTTCGTTCAGATGCGGGTTTAGAACTGCAATTTGATTACTTTGCTTATGGCGGAACAGGTGCAGATGGTATCAGTTTCTTCTTAATTGATGGGGAAGATTCACCTCAACGCAGTGGCGGTTTTGGTGGTTCTTTGGGTTATGCACCCCGAACGGATCAAAACATACCTGGTTTAGTTGGGGGTTATATTGGAATTGGATTTGATGAATTTGGGAACTTTGCTTCGTCTCAAGATAAAGGAGTCGCTAATGATGGGAGTCCGGGTCGAACACCTAATGCAATTACTGTTCGGGGAAGTGCTGAGAATAACTACCAATTCTTAACGACAACAGGTCGTTTAAATAATTTTAATCTCGATACTCGAAATACAACAATTCGAGAAAACGCCACAAGAACAGTTAAAATTTTAATCACACAAGAAGGTTTACTTTCAGTTGCTCTTGATCTGAATCTGAATGGTGAGATTGATGAGAATGAAACGCTCATTTCAGAGTTTGATGTTCAATCAGAAAATGGGGGTGACTTTCCTTCTAATTTTAAATTTGGCTTTGCCGCTTCGACGGGAAGATTTACGAACTTCCACGAAATTAGAAATGTTAAAGTGAGAACGTTAGAAGAACCTCCGGTTTTAGATTTGGAGGGAGAGACACCAAATATTGTTGATTTTGAAACGACTTTTACGCAAGGGGAAGAACCTGTCGCGATCGCCTCCTCAACGAAGATTGAAGATGCAGATGATGAAAGTCTAGAACAGGCGAGAATTACGCTAACAAATGTTTTAGATGCTGGGGAAGAAAGCCTCAGTTTGAATGAAGAAGCCCAAGCTATTATTGATCAGTTTGATCTGAATGTTACGGTAAATGAAACAGATGAAATTATTGAAATTATCATTAAAGGTAGCGCGAGTCTAGAAGATTACGAAAAAATTCTCGATAATATTGTTTACAATAATACCGCAGATGAGCCAACATTAACCCCTCGTCAAGTCGAAGTTTTTGTTCGGGATAAACTCAGAGATGATGGGTTTGATAGCAATTTAGCGGTTACAACTATTAATATTGCTCTTCCCGTTGAACCCAATATTCCGCCTGTTGCTGAGAATATTACCAACTCCGAAATTGTCGCCAATTCTAGCAATATTTCTCTCCAACCTTTACAGGGAATGGATGAAGATGGGGAAATTGTCGGTTTCAGAATTACCCAACTTCCTGTTAATGGACAACTGTTTTTTAATGGTGAATTACTGGATGTTACTCAAGAAATTCCCTTTGAGGAAGCAGAAAATCTAACCTTTACTCCTGATACTGATTTTGTCGGAAATCTGCAATTTCAATACACTGCTATTGATGACGATGGCGATGAAGATTTAACTCCTGCTACTTTTAGCATTCTTGTTGTTGCTGAAAATATTCCGACAAATATTCCGCCTGTTGCTGAGAATATTACCAACTCCGAAATTG
>NZ_JAYGHR010000003.1:20666-144933 GCF_034932365.1 Limnoraphis robusta BA-68 BA1
GCTGAGAATATTACCAACTCCGAAATTGTCGCCAATTCTAGCAATATTTCTCTCCAACCTTTACAGGGAATGGATGAAGATGGGGAAATTGTCGGTTTCAGAATTACCCAACTTCCTGTTAATGGACGACTGTTTTTCAATGGTGAATTACTGGATGTTAATGAAGAAATTCCCCTCAACCAAGCAGGAAATCTTACCCTAACTCCTGATACTGATTTTGTCGGAAATCTGCAATTTCAGTACACTGCTATTGATGACGATGGCGATGAAGATTTAACTCCTGCTACTTTTAGCATTCTTGTTGTTGCTGAAAATATTCCGACAAATATTCCACCTGTTGCTGAAAGTCAAACAATTCCTACTGTTAAAAACACTCTGTCTCAAGTTTCACTTCCAGCTTTAAACGCCACTGATGAAGATGGAATTGTTGAGAGTTTTACGATTCTAGAATTACCAACCGGAGGGGAATTACTTCTCAGTGGGGAAGCGGTTCAAAATAATCAACCTATTTCGATTAATCAAGCCAGTCAATTAACCTTTATACCCAATCAAGATTTTGTTGGAGAAAGCCAATTTAGTTTTATTGTAACCGATGATGACGGAGCAACTTCCAATCTTGCAACTGTTACTATTCCCCTGATTGCAAATCAACCGCCAATCGCTGAATCTGTGGCGACTCAACCTTTTTTCAATAATCAGGTTAATGTTGCTTTTCCGAGTTTAATTGCTAGCGATTCTGATGGGGAAGTAGAACTATTTTCTCTTACGAACTTACCAGCGTCTAATCAAGGTAAACTGTTTTTAGATGGGATTGAAGTTAGCAATATATCTCAAGTTAAACAGTTAACCGATTCCCAGATTTCTTCACTGAGTTTTACGCCGAATTCCACCTTTGTCGGTAATCTAGAGTTAGGTTATTTTGCGATTGATAATGATGGAGAGTCTTCTAATATCGCAACGATTACTTTTCCGATTATTACCCAACAAGTTCCATTAGATCCTCCCAACTTACCACCGATTGCTGAAGATTTAAGTCTTTTTGATTTAATAAATGATGCTTCAGATATTACCATTCCGACATTAACTGCAACTGATACTGATGGTCAAGTTGTTAGTTTTATTATTAACAGTTTACCCTCTACAGGTCAACTTTTTCTCGATCAAACCGCCATTACAACGTTAACTCAGGTTCAACAATTAACCCTTGATCAAGCCTCTCAATTAACCTACGTTCCCAATTCGGGCTTTTTAGGAACTGTTACATTTACTTATCAGGCTACTGATAATGATAACGCTATTTCTAATATAGCAACAATCACCCTAGAAATTGACAGTACGACGATTCCCAGAGAAGATGATGAGATTGACCTAATTTGTGGCTGTATTCCTCTACCCATATTAGAAGGAATTCCCCTACCGGAACCGCCCGTTTTCCCCAGAATTTCCTTTGATTCTATTCCTATATCCTTAGAAGGAACAGAAAACGATGATATTTTATTCGGTTCTAATGAAAGTGAAAGAATTGTTGGTCTAGGTGGAAATGATTGGATATTTGGAGAAGCTGGAAATGACTCATTAGAAGGAAATTTAGGGAACGATTTCATTAATGGGGGAACAGGTGATGATCTGATTGATGGCGGAAGCGGAAATGATGTTTTATTTGGCTGGTTGGGTGAAGATACTCTGTTCGGAAATTCAGGAAATAATACCCTTTTTGGCGGAACAAACGATTTATTTATTCCTGACTTAAACGGGCGAGATTGGTTAATTAGCGGTGATAACGATGACTTTCTCCAAGGAAATGAAGGAAATGATGTTATTAGTGGCGGGAACGGAAATGATCTCGCCTTTGGGGGAAAAGATGACGATAAAATCTATGGAGATTTAGGAAATGATACCCTATTTGGAAATTTAGGAAATGATACTTTAATTGCTGATCCAGGTCGAGAAAATATTCTTGATAATACCAACAATGCTGATGTTTTGTATGGGAATCAAGGTAATGACTTACTGCAAGGTAGCCTGGGTAACGATACGATTTATGGCGGAAAAGAGAATGATTTTGCCTACGGTGGAAAAGATAATGATTTACTGCGAGGTGAATTGGGGAATGATACTCTATTTGGAGATAAAGGAAATGATACCCTATTTGGAGATACAAACGACCCCAATCAAACTGAATTAGAAGGACGAGATTTGTTATGGGGAGGAATCGGAAATGATGTAATTTTTGGGAATTCCGATAATGATACTCTGATGGGTGGTGAAGCCGAGGATAAACTCTACGGAGGAAAAGGCGATGATTTGCTGTTTGGAGAAGTCGGAAATGATCTGTTGTTTGGTGATTTAGGAAATGATACTTTATGTGGAAATGATGGCAATGATACTTTATTTGGAGATATTATTAGTCTTGAAGATTCATCGGAAAATGTAGATTTTCAGGATCAAGTTTATGGCGGGAGAGGCGATGATTTGCTGTTTGGAAATGGCGGCGATGATCTCCTCTGTGGAGGAGAAGGAAATGATACCCTCTATGGCGGTAGAGGTGATGATACGCTTGTTGGAGGTGACGGAGATGATAGACTCTTTGGTGATATCGGAAATGATACTTTATACGGAGATTTAGGTCGAGATGGATTTATCTTAAGTTCAAACAGTGGAACCAATAGGATTATTGATTTTACAAATGGCGAAGATTACTTAGGATTAATTGGCGGTTTAACCTTCTCCGATTTAACAATTGAAACCGGAGAAAATCAGACTTTAATTTTTGTTGAAACTAAACTTATTGCTCAATTAATAGGTGTACAGGTCAACTCTATTACGGCGGAAGACTTCCTTGAGTTGGAATAAATTTGCTAGATATTAGCTGATCAAGTTCTGGCAGTATAGATTATTATTAGTGATCTCTACTGTCTGTCCGACTCCCCCAATCAGCGAAAAGTTAGGAAGGGTTTGTGTCAATGCGGTTTTGTAAAATCGGTTGTTGCAGTTGATCACTCTCTACAACTCTTCGTTAATATGAAGCTAGAATGCTTATAGTATGTTAGTTTGGCAGGGTAAAGATAAAATGGATGAGACAACCCGGATAAAAAATGCCAGACTGGGTAAGGAAGTCAATTTTTCAGTCTCTGACTAGAAAGCTTAGTGAGTTTAGGGTGCTTCTAAGTTTAATCCTGAGTCAGCCAAGTTACCTCTGAAGTATCTATGCTTGATTTTAATCAGCTTCGTCTATCCTCTTATGTCAAATTAAAATTGATTAACGCTGGGATAAAATGTCTATCAGGCTTATTCTGCGTAGCATGGCTTAATGTTGCTCACGCTCAAGCTCAACAACCTAATCTAGTTTTTCCTCAGCCATCAAACATTACAAATTCAGCAGATACAGACGCTTACACCCTCGGGCCAGGCGACCTTTTGCGTGTGGATATTCTGGATGTTCCCGAATATAGTGGAGAATATCTCATCCTCAACGATGGTAGCCTGACTATGCCTTTGATTGGACGCCTGAATGTTGCTGGCTTAACTGTTTCTCAATTAACGAATTTAATTACAACAGAATACACTCCGTTTGTTCAGCAACCTTTTGCGACAGTCAGTCTTTTATCTCCTCGTCCTCTCTCGGTTGTGGTTGCAGGTGAGGTGCTTCGTCCAGGAAGTTATGTGATCCCGCTTTTAGTTCCTAACTCTCAAACCCGACAATTTCAGTTTTTCAAAGTAACACAGCTTCTTCAACAGGCGGGAGGAGTGACTCAGCTTGCTGATATTAGTCAAATTCAGATTCGCCGCATTAATCCCAATCAACAGTTAATTACTGTGAATTTGAAAGACTTACTAGAACAGGGGAATATCAGTCAGGATGTACTTCTGCGAGATGGAGATACAATTTTTGTTCCCAAAGCCCCAACCTTTGACCCGATAGCCATTCGTCAACTGACTTCAGCTAGCTTTGCCTCAAAGGAGATTGAGCCATTTTCTGTTGTCATTGTCGGTGAAGTGTTTAACCCCGGTACTCATCAGGTCGGTGGACAGTCCGGAGCTACAAGTTCCCAGCCTCCTACTATTACCCAAGCCATTACCAGTGCAGGCGGAATTACACCTCTAGCAAATATTCGTGAAATTCAACTTCGCAGACTCACAAACGCTGGGGTAGAAGAGGTGGTGACAATTAATTTGTGGGAACTTCTCACTCAAGGAGATGTGACTCAGGATGTGGCGTTGCAACCCGGAGATTCGATTACCATTCCCCAAGCGAGGGAAATTGACTCCACAGAAGTTACTGCTTTAGCTAGAGCGAGCTTTTCTCCCCAAACGATTCAAGTTAATGTGGTGGGTGAGGTGATCCGTCCTGGCGCTGTTAATGTTGCACCAGATACTACCCTAAATCAAGCAATCTTAGCGGCTGGAGGATTTGATCAACGCCGAGCCAATAAAGAAACCGTTGAACTGATTCGTTTGAATCCCAATGGAACGGTTTCTCGACGAAATATACCGATTAACTTAGAAGCCGGAATTAATGAAGCGACCAATCCTATTTTAAAGCGAGATGATGTGATTCTTGTGAGTCGCTCTGGTGGCGCTAGATTTGGTGATTCTCTAGAAGAGGCGTTGAAGCCTTTTGGCGGAATTATCGGCATTTCGTCCGTGTTAAATGTGATTCAGTTCTGGAGTAGATAATCTGAAAGAAGACTATATTTTTATACATTTAAGGAGGAACTTATGGAAGATAGAGAATCAATTGATTTAGACATTGGTAAGTATTTACAAACAGTCAAACGATATTGGTTAATAGTGATTAGTGTTTTTTTACTCTGTGTAGGTTTGTCTGTCTATGGTACTAAATATTTAAAGCCCACTTATGCAGCCAGTGGCAAACTCTTATTTAAAGTAGATAGAACTTCCTCTCTCGCTGGTATTGGTGAGGGTTTAGGAGAGTTGAAAGCCTTACTGGCTGACCAAACGCCTCTCAGCACACAGATTGAAATTATCTCTTCTAATCGTTTATTGAATCAGGTGATTGAGCAATTAAATTTAGTGGATGATGAAGGAAAATTAATTGATCCACAAACTATTAGAAATAGTCTAGAAGTTAAGATCATTGGTGGAACAGATATTGTTTCTCTATCTTATGAAAGTCCAGATCCGCTAGAAGCAGCGAATATTGTGAATACTTTGATGGAGGTGTATATCCAAACCAATGTTAATATGAACCAAGATGAAGCAAGAGAGGCAAGAGAATTTATCTCTCAGCAACTTCCTCCAGTTCAACAAGAAGTTTTTCGAGCTGAACAAGCTTTACGGAGCTTTAAAGAGAAAAATCAAGTATTAGATTTAGAGGAAGAATTTAGAACAGCCGTTCTAGAACAAGCAGAATTAAATCGAAAAATTACAGTTTTAGAATCAGAACTCAGTGGAGTTAATGCTCTAGCAGAATCCCTACAAACTCAAGCCGGATTCGACCTAGAAGAAGCAATTGCAATTAACACGCTCAGTCAATCTCCAGTGCTAATTGGGATTCTCACAGAGCTTGAGAATGTCGAGTCTGAATTGGTGAATGAAAGAAAACGTTTTAAAGATAAAAATCCAAGAATTATTGCTTTGAAACAAAAGCGAGATTCACTCAATGCAGCTTTACAAGAACAAGTTGAACAAGCGTTAGGAAGTCAAGCTGTTGTTCCAGAAGGTCTATTACAAGTTCCACAAGGTCAGAAAAATAATCAGCTTGAAAGATTTATTGCCAATGAGATTCAGCGCGTCGAATTAACTCGTCAACTAGAGTCTCTATATGCTTCTCGCAGAAACTATGAACAGCGATCGCAAAATCTTCCTCAACTTGAACAGGAACAACAAGAACTCCAACGAAAAGTTCAGGTTGCACAAGTGACCTATGAAACATTACTGAAAAATTTAGAAGAAGTACAAGTTGCAGAAAATAAAAGTACCAATAATGCTAGAGTAATTGAAGAAGCTGTGGCTCCGGAAACAGGCAGCACGGCAAAAACCAAACTTATAGCTTTAGGGATAATGCTCGGATTGGTTGGCGCAACAACATCTGTTTTAATTTTAGCAATGGGAGATCAAAATGTTAGAACCGTCGAAGAAGCTAAAAAGACATTCAGATATACATTATTGGGTATTATTCCCATGTTTAAGAGTAAGCGGTTATCTCGCTATTTTCAAGGAGAAAAAGCAACTCCAGATATTCCGGTTGTTGAAGCATCGGACTCGTTTATTAGCGAGATTTACCGGATGCTACAAGCCAACCTCAAGTTTCTGAGTTCTGATAAACGAATTAAAACTATTGTGGTCACTAGCTCCGTTCCTAAAGAGGGAAAATCAACCGTTTCTGCGAATTTATCTGCAACATTGGCTCAACTGGGATATCGGGTAATGCTGATTGATGCAGATATGCGTCAGCCTTCTCAACATCATCTCTGGGGATTAACAAATGCCGTCGGGTTAAGTGATATTTTAGTCGGTCAAGCTGAACTCTCAAGCGTGATTCGTCAGGGAATTGAACGATTAGATATTATTCCATCCGGAGTCACTCCCCCAAATCCTCTGGCTCTCCTGGATTCTAAACGAATGACCTCTCTAATTCGCAACTTTTCAGAAGACTATGATTTTGTGATTATCGATACTCCACCCCTAATTTTAGCGGCGGATGCTCTAACGTTAAGTCAAATGGCGAGCGGTGTCCTACTCGTTGCTCGTCCTCGGGTTTTAGATCGAGCCAGTGCCAAATCAGCAAAAGAAATGTTAGAACGATCTAATCAACGGGTGTTAGGTTTGGTGGTTAATGCGATTAGTAAAAACGAATCTGCTCAGTATTTCTACCATGCAAAACGTTACTTTCCGACGAAAAAAGTGAAACCTCAGATTTATCCAAAGTCTTCGACTAGAGTTTAGTTAAGTTTCTCAACTCAAACTGTCTATATTAAAAATCAACCCTACTATTTCTAAATAAACAACCATGAAAATGACTATTGTTGCGATGGAGATTCCTTATCCTCCCATTCACGGAGGAAGAGTAGATGTTTGGCGTCGGGTGAAAATGTTAGCGGAACAGGGAACAGAAATACAGCTAATTTGTTGGTCTCGTGAAATGCCCAATGCTGAGAGTTTAGGTGTCATTCATCAGTACGTTAAAGAGTTTGATCTCATCATTTATAAGCGGGGTTTAGAGGTTTATATTCGTCGGGTATTGGATTTATTTTCATACCCTTTAGAAGTGACATCTAGAATTGTGCGAGGAGAAGAATGGAAACGAATTTTAGACTCGGTTCAGGGTTTTCAGCCCGATGTAATTTTCTGCGATCACATTCACAGTGGTTGGGTCGCTTCTCGGTTGAGTAAGGCTTTAGAAATATCGATGATTGTGCGATCGCATGATATCGAACATTTGCATTATCGCTATTATCTTCAATGTGCTAAGGGATATAAAAAGCTCCTTAGATTGTTGTCTCTTAATCATTTAGAAGCCTATGAAAAGTCGCTTTTAAAAGAAAGTTTAGCTTTTTATGATATTTCCAAAGATGACTTAAATTTTTGGAAAAGTCAGGGATTACAAAACGGCTATTTTTTGCCTCCTCTGATTGAATTTTCTCAAGAAAATAATCAAAATAATGATACAAATAGAGAAGTAAAATCCTATGATGTCGTCTTTCTCGGAAATCTGAATTCCGAAAACAATGTAGCAGGTGTAACTTGGTTTGTTGAAGAAGTTTTTCCGATTTTGAAAGGGCGATCGCCGGGGATTAAAGTTTTGATTGCGGGTTCAAACCCCGTTGCGAAAATCAAAACAATGTGCGAAAATAAGGAAGGTTTGGATTTAAAGATTAATCCCCCTGACGCCATGACAATTTATCAGTCCGGTCGAGTTTTAATCGATCCGGTAGCAACCGGAAGTGGTGTTAGTATTAAGTCAATCGATATGTTGGCGATTGGTCAACCTATTATTTCTAGACCCAAAGGATTGTCCGGTTTACCAGAAGCCGCGAGACAATATTTCCGAGTCGCATCCGATGCGCCATCTTTTGCCAATGAGATTCTAAATTGTTTGGCGGAGGAGCAATCAAACAGACCGGACCGTGCTTTGCTGGAGTCGCTATTTGGGTATGGTGTAATTGAGAATTTTCTCTCTCAACTCAACTCCCTTCTCAAACAAGATTAATTCACAAAATTAAGCCAAAAATTATCAGTTTTTTCTAGATACCGACTGCAAATAATCTGCTTTTATATAATAAATCGTGAGTAATTAGTGCTGATAATATTCACGAATTGTTTTCAACAAAATACTCTCAATTCCATCGATCATTGTTTGAGGACTAAAGCGATCAACCACATACTGACGACAGCGCCGACCCAATTCGGGGTCAAAATCTCGCCAATCTGCAACCGACAGGAGAACTTCGGCTAATTGTTCTGGACAACTCGGTTCAACAAGATACTGACTGAGTTCACCCGTCATCATTTCCGGAATTCCTCCGACTCGGCTTCCGACAACAGGCGTACCACTCGATAAGGCTTCTAAGACCACGCGGGGACAGGGATCGGGCCAAATACTGGGAACAACCGTGACATCGCTCGCTCGGTAAAGATCGGGTGTATTGGGAACGTGTCCGAGAAACTGAACAACTTCTCCAATACCCAAGTCATGTACCATTTTTTCTAAAGATTGACGGTAGGCAATCCTCGCTTCTGGTGAATCTTCTGTCGGTTCAAGGGCGGGATTTCCTGCAATCAGTAAACTCACATCCGTTCTGCGATTGGCAACCAAAGCAAAGGCTTGAATGAGAACTTCTATCCCTTTATTGGGGTTAAGTCGTCCGAGGAAGGAAAAAACTCGCTTTGATCCCAAAATATTAAAATGATTGCAGCGAGATATGATATCATTCCCGGGACTAAACTTTTCGGGATCTATGCCATTGTAAACCACATCAATTTTGTCAGAATCAACACCACAAAACTTAACCCATCTGTCTTTAGTGACTTGAGAAACAGCAATAAATTGATGCACACCGGATAAGCCCGGACGCCACTTTAACTTAAACGGAGTTCCCGGTAACTGCAAATAAGAGACTAAAGGAATTATTTTGAAAACTGATAAACTATAACCCCAAAATACCGAGCGAAAATCATTAGAAAAAATCACCGGATCGGAGCCTGTAGAAATTTTCAAAACGTCCCGAAAAAGATCTAAAGTAAACTGGAGGATATCTGCCGGATTCTTGTGGTAAAGTTGATAGCGTTTGACGGGAATTAAGTTTTTGCAAAACTTCCCGTAGCTCTCCAATAGATCTCCTTCTTCTGTATAGACTAAACTAATTTCATGCCCGCGACTGGTAAGACTTTGACAAATCTCAAGCAGATTTAATTCTTGACCCCCTAGAGTGGAGGAAGGTTGGCTTTCTAAAGCAATCAGGTGCATGGCTGATGATTTTTTATCCTACTCTAAAAAAACGATGAACCAGTATTTGCACCTCTAGCCAATTCAATCTCGGTTTAACGTTCTAAGATCGAGTTGGCTAGAATAGACATTGATGCTGTAAATAAAACTCTAAGCGATTTTATAAACAGTCGATTCAGGTAAGGGAACAGCCAATAAATCAGCATCACTACAGGAACGTTCAAAAGCAGTTTGGAGAGAATACTTAGGCTTCCAGTTTAAAACCTCTTTAGCCTTGTGATTACTATATCTTAGAGGCTTAAACCGAGCGTGCAATTTTGCGGGGACAAAGATACCCGGTAAACGGGCTTTACCTTTGAGAAACCAGTGGTTGTACAACCAGGCACTGCGAGCAATTAATCGGATTACAGTCCAGCTTACAAAAAAAGTACGGGGCGTTTTTTCCATGTACTCCATGAGTTTTTTTGCATAGATATTTTGCGTGGGTAAATCATCGTCAACGATGTTTATGGTGTGACCCACAGCCCCCTCGCACTCGCTAGCAATGACAATGGCTTCCGCGCAATTTTCAACGTAAGTTAGAGGCATAATGGCGTTGGCGCCAATTCTCAACCAGGCGCTTTCCCCCAATTCCGCACCCAAGCAAGCATTCCAAAGGTAATCCCGACCATAAATCATCCCCGGACGAATGATAGCAACTTGTCCGCCATCGCGCTCAAAATTTCGATAAAGTTCTTCTTGAATCAGTTTGGTTTGAGCATATTCATCCCGGTTCAGTGGATTTTTTTCTAGGGAAGAATTTTCATCCAAAATTTGACCGGAACGCATATTCAGATAATCATAAACTGAGAACGTACTGATCGCTGTTAAACGTTTAACTTCAGCTTTTTTCATCGCAGTTAAAAGATTCTCGGTGGCAATCACAGTCCCCGCAAACTGAGTATAAAAATCTCCAGCTTTTACGGCCGCCAAATGAATCACATTATCCACGCCCTGAAGCGATTCTATCAGACCGGACATTTCCCTGAGATCGAGCCGGACTAATTTCACCTCGGGATGATCGTACCAAGACAAGCGGCTAAGATCGGTTTTCGGCCGGATAACAGCACTGACTTGATGCCCTTTTCGCAAGGCTTCGGCGACAATATACTGTCCTAAAAATCCCGATGCGCCTGTGACAAATAATTTCATAGATAGTTCTCCTTGGTTACTAATGCGTTGACTAAACGGCTGGTTAACTCCATGTCTTCAAAACTGATCGGTAGTTGCTTGTTTTCCTGCAAAGCTTTGTAGGTTTCATCTAATAGAAAATGCAGCCCTTCGTAAGGAGTTTGTTGCAAAAGCTTACGACGAAAATTATTGACGCTTGCACTCATCAGCGTCCATCCATTGGATAACTGATTCGCCAATGGTGAAAGTTGTTTACCTACAGCACGAGGAACGATACATCGAACGTAAGGTTGAAAGATATCGGCTTCTGCATAGCCTCTCGAACCCCGTAAAATTACAGAAAAACAGTCCGGTTGAGTATAGGAACTAAAGCGAATGCGAGCGTGTTTACTCCCGGAAAAAACCAGTGCATCAAGGTCGTCATATTTGAACAAATCACCACCCCCGTAATTGTTCCATGCGACTTTAACGCCATCAAAGTCTTGAAGAAAGAGCAATGTCAGGTAACATAAGTGGGTAATGAAATCGTGAATGACACCTGCTGGAAGTTTGTGAAGTGGACTGGGAAGATTTTCATCCGCATAACGTCCCCCACTGCGAATATCCAACGCCATTCTAACTTCAATATCCTCGACTTCCCCTAAGGTTCCCTCTTGAACTAACTTTTGTAGCTTTAAAATCGGTTGGTTGAAACGATAGTTTTGGTTTTCGATTAAGTGGCGATCGCATTGTTTGGCGAAAGACCAAAGCTCTTTAAATTCGTCATAAGTTGGAGTAATTGGCTTTTCGCAAATGACATGGGCGCCCGCTTGAAGACAGTCCATTGCTATAGTTTTGTGGGTGTGAGGCGGGGTCAGAATATGAACAACATCTGGCTTCGCCTCTTCGAGCATCTGGCGGTAATTCGTATAGAATTTTTCCGCACCGAATCTCTGGGTTGCATAGTTGGCAGCCGCTTCAGAAAGGTCACAGACTCCGACTAAATTAACTCGACTAGACTCGGCTAAAAAGCTCAGATGCTCCTTGGAAATTAAGCCGGTACCAATGACCGTAGCTTTCAAGGTAGATATTTGTATTAGTGTTGTCATCACAATTTTTATTTATTGTTCTTTTTAGCAGATGCTTTTAACCTAAATTATAGTTCATATAAAATCAAAAAACAAGAGTAAATCCTCGATAAAACAATTTTTTAAAAGTTGCAGATAAAAGAGCTTATAGACTGGAAAAATGATGGCTGTGCTAGCCCGCTCGACTTGAATCTCATCACTAATATTCTCCCCCTTAGCAAGCAAGATTTGTAACTAGCCTGTCATCATTGGATTGGGTAAGTTGTTCGGAAAAGCTCTACTTAGAATCAGTCCCACTATTGAGCAATGTCTTGTGCATACATTGGGCTACTTTCTGAGTAAAGTTCCCCAAATTGTATTTTTGTTCTGCAAGATAACGAGCTTTTTGACCCATTTCTTGAGTCTCTTGGGGATGGTCTAAAAGATATTGGATGGCTTGTTTCCAAGCTAAACTATCTTTAAGGGGAACAGTGATTCCAATTCCTTCTTTTTCGAGATCAACTCCCATGTCTTGATTTTCGGTAGCTATAACAGCTTTTCCCATACACATGGCTTCAATTAGACTAGATAATCCTACGGTGTTATAGGGTTTATGCTCAGGAAGTGCAAGCGGAATAGCTACTGCATAAGCATGATGATATTTCGGTAAGAGTTGAGCTGTCGAGAGTAATTTTTCTAAAACTTTAATGTTTTGAGGGAGTTGATTGACTTGATAATTATTCGGAAGATGTGCTAATACATCAAGGGCAAGAGTTAGGGTAATATTAATATGTTTAGGGATAGAGTTGAGGCGTTCTAGGATATTATCGCTATAGCCAATAATTTCTAAAGGAAAGTCAATCTCTTCAAAAGCTTTTATTAGAGTATCGTAGTCTCTGAATGATTTCCCCGCACTCAAAATATATCCTTCTTGACGACAATTATCAATATTAGATAGAGCGGGTGGATGAAATTCTGTATTATAGCCCCATTCAATAAATTCTAATTTTTCAGGGGAGATATTAAAATCGTCTTCAAGATGCTTTTTAATACCATCACTAAGGCAGATGATCTTATCATTACCTGCTAGGGTCAACTTGGCAAATATTTTGGCAAAAAAACTGGGTCGGGGAGATTGAAAAGCTACCGCTACTATAGGTTTTTTGAGTATTCTCAATCTTCGCAATAGCCCCAGTAAAGATGTCGTTAAATAGTGTCCCGAATAGATTAAATCGTATTGAGAGATTTGTTTGATTACCCTTATTTCTTGATCCAGATCGCCTAATATTTTTAGCTTTTGACTAAGATTCTTAAGATTTTCATAAACCTGATATTGAATAAGATCAGCTTTGATTTCATACTTGTCGAGTTGTGTTATTCCCCAGAGTTGATGTTCTGCTTGACCATCTTCTTGCCATTCTTCTAGGGTTCGATTCAAGTCGTAATTATTTAAGAGTAGTATTTTCATGCTTTAAATTTGTTGTCCGTTTCAAAATTGCGAAGCTGAAACATAAACGGGACTATGATCGATCCCTCAGTTGCTTGATGTTCCGGGTTGAATCGGTTGTAAATTGCTCTGTACTTAGCATAGTTTAGGATCGGTTAAACGTCAAGAAAATTTGATTTTAATTTTTTTTAAAAGCGATACTATTTTTTGTGCTTGAGATCACTTTGTCGAACTTGTTGCTGGTAAAAAAATGCCACGGCTCCCCACAAAAGCAACGTTTTTATACTATCTGAAGCCAGGGTAGCCCACGTTGCTCCTTTCCAAGAATAAATAGGAATCAAGAAGTAATTAATAGTGACATTAAAAAAAGCCGTGCATAAGGTGATCAATCCCCGAATTCGTTGATATCCAGATCCGCTCAACGTATCAGCCGCAATCCATTGCATTCCAATTAAGAATGGCATCGGTGATAACCAAAGCAATACTGGAGTAGAGGCTTGATATTCTTCTCCTAAAATATAGGGAATAAAAGGATAAAAAAGCCAATACCCGATACAAGCAACAATCCCGTAAATTATAACAATAGGAACCAAACGTTTTGCCAAGGCAAGAGTTCCAGAAATGCCAGTCTTTCCCTGCTCAAAAAATTTTGCATAAGTTGATGAAAATATAGATAGGAGAGGTATATATGCAACTTCTATTAAACGATAAGCCGCAGCATATAAACCTGTTTCATTGGGCGTTGCCAGACTTGTCAACATAGTTTTGTCAATACTGGCATTCACCACATCAGCCGAGGCTCCAATTGAAAAGTAAATACCTTGGTTAAAATTGGATTTAATTTTTGATAAGTTTGGTTTTCCGGGGAAACCTACCATTTTATTAACCAGCAAAATCGCAACTAAAGCGGTTATCCCATTTCCTAAAAAATACAAAATTGACCAAACAAAAACATTTGGTTCTTGAAAGCCCACCGCCAATAAAATGGCAGCAACCAGCTTAGAAAAATTCAAACAAACTTGAAGTTGAGCTGCTTTTTTGAGCAAACCCACTGCAATTAATGCGCCGGAAGAAAGATTCCACAGTGCTAATCCGACAAGATCGGATGCTAGAATTAGTAATATTGCTAAAGGAGGAATCTTTTGAGGAAAAATATACAATGCTGTCAACAGGGCTAAAATAATTAGACAACTGCCCGAAACTGCTGTCGTTAATAAAGCATTAGCCCATCCTTCTCGAAACAATGAGCGATCGCGAGAAACATCTCTAATTAGAAGATCTGCACTTCCCAGAGTCGAAAAGGGATTGAGTATCACAGCTAAAGCACTGACTCCCATAAACATCCCAAAATTATTAGCTCCCAATGTTCGAGCAATGAGAACAAAATAACCGGCTTGCATTGCGATGCCAATCACTCGGCTACCCAGCATCCATAAAGTTCCCCGAAATAGCGGTTTTTCCAAGATGCTGATGATTTTAGACTTGAAATTATTGAAGTTAATCACAATCAGTTTTTAGTGAGTAAGTGGGATGAAATTTCTGATGGCAGTTTGGGTTGAGTTGGTTTCTCAATTGGCATCGTCATAGAAAGTGATAAAGCCGTGTACAAAACCCAAAATATATTGTTCTGAGCAAGAATTCCCCCTTCTGAGGCATTCGTCAGAATGAGATACGTGAGAAAAATCAAAGGCCAAAGTCCATCCAAGTCCAGACTAAATCGAGCCAAAAAAATGGCTTTCAAGAAGTTAATTCCAAACCCCAGTAAGTATGCAGAAACACCCAGCAAACCGATGTCCAACCAAAGATCAAGAATGCCATTATGGGAGTAAGGTACTGGCCATCTAGCCGCTCGAATTATATAAGCAGACTCACCATCTAATCCCTGCCAAAATGCTGTATAGCCATATCCCAGCCAGGGGCGCTTGTCAATCATTTCTCCGACCCAAGCCCAAATATCAGTACGACCTGTCAAAGACGGATCTTTACCAATTAATCCTAGCAATTCCTCAGCATTTGCAGTATAAATTTCAAAAATAGTCATACTCAAAGTGACCAGGGCTAGGAATGCAGGAATTAGCAAAAGAAAACGAAACCGAAGAATTCGATAGGCTGTCAGGCTGATGATTAACAGTGTAAAATTAATCAGTGAACTTGATGATTTCGCCATCAATAAAAGAAAGCAAGCGAGACCCAAAGCCGTTCGACAAAGCCACCGATCTTTCTTTTCAAAAAGACTTGGTGATAACGCAAAAACGACTCCTCCCATTGTCATCCCTCTTCCCAAGAGATTCTTATGGTTATATATTCCTCGCCAAGCCCCCGCATGAACGGCTTGTTCGACCCCATATCTGGGCAAAGCGATCGCGAAAAGGACACTCAATACTGCGATAATTCCATAAGCCCAAACTAAAAGCTTCAGTTGCTCTTTCAGGGTATAACGACTCCCCAAATAAACGCCGAAAAGTGTGCTTCCAATTAACCCGATACAGCTTCTAAGCGTTCGCGCCGGAAAGTCAGACCAAAAATAAGAAGCCAGTGCGATCGCCAGCATAACCCATATAATTGACCCTTTTTTAACACAAATCAGAAACTTTTTCCATCGCAGTAATAATAGACTTGCCGAAATCACATAAGTCAGGAGAAACAGAAGAACATTTAAGGTAAAATCAAATGAATTTATATCGGTTCCATCTCCCTCACTTGCCCCTCCTGATAAAATCAAAGGAAGCCAGTTTGCAGAATAATGAATGATTGCCAGAACAGCAAAAGTCGGTTCAAAATACTTGAGTAATTTTTCCATAGAAAAATCTTTTGAGTTTGACTAGGACTGCGGTTCTCGCTTGGCAATAAAATGTGAAAGCAGCTTTAGATACGAACTTTGATAATAAATACCCGGTTCAGTAATTTCCCAAGTATTGACTGGATAGGCATCATTGCGATCAATATAAGCTTTCATCGGAGGTTGTGTTCTAACTTTTTTAATTGAGCCAGTGTAGTCTTTGTTTGCTCCTCCTGTCAGATATCCTGGAGCCGGACCAAATTTAGAAGAAAGCGCATTGTCATAAACCCCTTTCCCAAACCATTCGTGATACATTTCATTAGCTGAATATTCGGCTCCATTCTCATACATATTGCTGAGATAAACCATACCTAATGGATTAACTCCATGCAAATAATGTAAATGATCCAGCGCCCTGATTTTGTAACGTTCTTGCTCGCCAGAATCTATGTTTAAAATAACGACATCGTAGTTCGTGTTGCCATAGTTTGCTTTCACAGCATTACTTCCCCAATGATACTGCGAATCCGGCATATAAGAACGATAAGGAGCAAGATTTTCATTAAAACCATAAGAGTTAGCATTAGAAGTAACCATCTCTTGAAATCGGCTCAAAATCTGTCGGCTTAAATCTCGATCGGCTTCGGGAAGTTGAGCATAAAACAGCAGCGCATCACCCTCGTGAGGTCGATACCGAGACCAAGTATCATCTAAAAAGGGTTGCGTTGAACTCAAATTTGGTTTAATATAATCGCCGTATTTAGAGTCTCCATTCAGGGCAAATAAATAAACCGCAGCAACCACAGAAGTTGCCGTCTGTTCCTCCAAACTTCTATCCGCATCTCCCGACTTAATTTCCTGGGAATCACAATCGGTTTTCTTCGGGTTACTTTCGTACCATTTCCAAGCCTCTATTGCTCTGTTATTTAAGTCATTAGCCTCAGCTTGTAAAGCAGGAAACTGCTGCAAAACGAATGCAGAATGAGCAAACATACTGGCCGTTGCAATCGTTGCAGAAGAACATTTCGGCCCGTAATATCGAGGACGCCGATCTAGACTCGGTTTTTCAGCAGCATTATGATCGATATTGCCAATTTTAATAAAAACTCCGCCATCATTATCCTGCATTCTTTTCAACCAATCGAGTTCAAACTTAATCTCATCAATTAAGTCAGGAATGCCATTTTTTGATTCAGGAATATTAAAATCATCAGTCCAAATTGATGGGTTTTCCATGTATGCACTTAAAAGCTGATGAATCGGTTGATTGGCAAATGTAACGTACTTATTCATATCACCCGCATCGAACCAACCCCCCCGCATATCTTTTTCTAAGTTAGGGTTTTCCTTATCATATAAATACCGAGCAGAACTATCTTGTTTATCTCCTAAAAAAGCGGCTCCATCTTGCCATTTTGGATCAGCAAAGGGAGGACGTTTTGCAAAGCCACTGCGTTGATAAAAAAACATCCGAGTGGCAGTAATCAAAACCTGACGATAGACATCATCTCGAATATCAAACGGGAAAGAACGCTCGTTATTTTCAGGATCATAAATATAGTAATCACCCGGATTTTTAACTTCCGAAAAGTCAAACCACCAGGCTTTATCTCCCGATTGAGAATCTATTTTTCCATCAGCCCAGAGTTGAATTTCACCAGAATATACGGTTCGATCTGTTTTCGCATCTCGAACTTCATAGGTTTGTCCGGGTGAGAAAGAAACTTGCTCGTTAAAACCCAACTGCGGATCGACAATAACTGCAACTTTATGATCTTCCGGTCTATAGCCAAATTGATCGACCCTAATCAAGTTAGCTGATGTGGCTTTGAGTTTAACTCCAAAAAGAAGATTTGTCGTTAGAAAAAATAAGCTACTAATGACGATATAACTGAAGAATCTTAACGGTTTACCCATAATCATCAGTATTTTCCTCAACCCGTTCTTGAAATTCTCATTCGATATCCCTAGTCAACATTTATTGCAGAATGTACTTGATCATGTAAATTGTTCGCTTTAGCGATTGCGCTCGGGTATAATCTTGTACCAGAAAGTCTGAGACAAACTTCCAGAAAACTAAAGTAATCCCTAGAACTTAAGATAGAACTACCAGATCACTCAATAAGTATTCACTTTTGCAAAAAATACTTGCTCTGCTGTAGACTTACCACATTTAGGATCTCATCTTACCCAAACTAGCATCTACGCTGATATTTGAACACCCCGACTCTTTTGAAAAAAAGTACATTTCAAACATATCATAAGATCTTGATAGGTGTCACCTTTTGAAGTCATTAACTCGAATCTCAACAGAAAAGGGTGCAACCATTCAGGTTACACCCTTTGATTCATTCACAGAAACAGTTGGCTAAGAAGCTGTCACCGCAACTTTCGACCCAGAACCCTCCGAACTTGCTTCCGGTGAATTTTCCTCAGAAGGCGGAACCACCTGCCAGAACATCGGTAAATAATTCGACCAATCCGCGAGAATTTGCTTGGCCTTCTGACTGCCTGTGCGTTCCGCGTGTTGTTCAATCAGTCCCTTCAACTGCTTTTCTCCCGCAGGCGTACAAACCCGTTGAATCTTGACAATTTCGCCATTAACTCGTTCCGGGAACTGATTATTTTCATCAAGAAAATAAGCCAAACCCCCAGTCATTCCAGCCCCAACATTGCGACCAACCGCACCCAACACAACGACAACACCACCCGTCATATATTCACAACAATGGTCGCCAGCGCCTTCTATCACTGCCTGTCCCATCGAGTTCCGCACCGCAAAGCGTTCACCTGCTTTACCCAAAGCATAAAGCGTTCCGCCCGTTGCGCCATACAAACAGGTGTTGCCAATAATCACATTTTCAGAGGCATCAAAGGTTATTGAGTCAGACGGCTTGATAATCAACTCTCCGCCGTGCATCCCCTTCCCGACATAATCATTCGCCTCACCCGTCAACACCAGAGTCATCCCCGGTAAATTAAACGCGCCGAAACTCTGACCCGCAGAACCGATAAAATTCAGCGTAACTTGTCCGACATATCCGGTATTGCCATACAACGCCGCAATCTTACCCGCAATTCGCGCCCCCACAGTCCGATCCGTATTCACCAGTCGAATAGTTTTTTCAACAACACTCTGATTGCGAATAGCCGTCGCAATATCAGTATCTTCCAGCAACACATCATCCAATACGGGGCCGTTGCTGTGAACGCCATCATGCTTCAACCAATCTCGGTTTGTGCGAGTATCCGGCAGATTCATCAGACAGTCGAGGTTAATCCCCCCAGTCTTGGTTAATTTCACCCCTTCCCGCATTTTCAGCAAGTCGGAACGGCCCATAATTTCTGTTAAAGAACGATAACCCAACCGCGCCAACAACTGCCGAACTTCCTCTGCAATCATATAGAAGAAATTCACTACATGGTCAGGCGTACCGGGGAAGCGTTTCCGCAAGTCTTCTCGCTGCGTTGTTACTCCCACCGGACAACCGTTGGTATGGCAAATCCGCGCCATAATACAACCCTCAGCAATCATCGCAATGGTACCAAAGCCAAACTCTTCAGCCCCCATGAGTGCGCCCATAACCACATCCCAGCCGGACTTCAAGCCGCCATCAACTCGTAACCGCACGCGATCGCGCAGTTTGTTCTCCATCAACACCCGATGAACCTCAGTCAACCCCAACTCCCAAGGGGTTCCGGCGTGTTTAATCGAACTCAGAGGACTCGCCCCCGTACCGCCATCGTGACCCGAAATCTGGATATAATCAGCATTAGCCTTCGCTACACCCGCCGCAATCGTCCCAATGCCAATCTCTGCGACTAACTTCACTGATACCATTGCCTGGGGATTAATCTGGTGCAAGTCAAATATCAGTTGAGATAAATCCTCAATCGAGTAAATATCATGGTGAGGCGGCGGAGAAATCAACGTCACACCGGGCTTTGAGCGTCGCAACATGGCGATATAAGCACTCACCTTCTTACCCGGTAACTGTCCGCCTTCTCCGGGTTTTGCCCCCTGAGCAATCTTAATCTCAATCGAGTGAGCATTCATCAAATATTCCGGCGTCACCCCAAAGCGTCCCGAAGCCACCTGTTTAATGGCGGAACTGGCGCTATCGCCATTGCGTAACCCTTTGAGATAGGGACGAGTGGCGGAATTTCCCTGTTCATCGACATCCTCAAACGCTTTAAACCGGGCTGGATCTTCCCCGCCTTCACCCGAATTCGATTTTCCGCCTAGACGGTTCATGGCGATCGCTAACGTCTCATGGGCTTCAGGTGATAACGCCCCCAAAGACATCCCTCCCGTACAGAAGCGCTGAACAATTTCGACAACAGATTCAACTTCTTCGATGGGAATTGATTCGCGATCGCTGTTCAAATCTAACAAATCTCGCAACGCCGAAATCGGTTGACCTTTCAGATACTCTTGATAGGCTTGATAATGGTCATATTTCTCAGCCGAACCATTGCCATTTTCAGAGCGAATAGCTGCGTGTAAAACCTTCGCCAATTCGGGGTTATTGCTGTGAAATTCACCTCGTTTAAAGAAGTTGACAAAGCCAAAGTTTTCTAACTTTTTCTGAGTCATTTCTGGGAAAGCTTTACTGTGGGATTGATTCACTTCTTGACTGAGTTCTTGAACCGTTAACCCGCCTATGCGAGAAGTGGTACCTTTAAAGCCCAAATCCAGTAAATCACCCCCAATCCCAATCGCCTCAAAAATCTGCGCCCCTTGATAACTTGAAAGCAGGGAAATTCCCATTTTTGAGAGGATCTTTAACAACCCATCTTCAACCGCTTTGCGATAATTTTTCTGAGCGACACTAATACTAATCTGCGGTAACTTACCCCGCTCCATCGCCCCTTGAACCTTCGAGCTAGACCACCAAGCCCGAACACTTTCAAGCGCTAAATACGGACAAATCGCCGCAGCCCCGTAACCAATCAAACAAGCAAAATGATGGGTACTCCAACACTGCGCCGTCTCCACAATTAAAGACGCCTTCAACCGAAAACCACTAGCAATCAAATAATGATGAACCGCACCAACAGCTAACATTGGCGGAATATAAGTCAATTCAGAAGACAAATTGCGATCGCTTAAAACAAGAATGTTCTTACCGGATTTTACCGCATCTACCGCCTGTTCACAGAGTTGTTGAACGGCTTGTTTTAATCCCTCGGGTCCTGCTGAAACTGGATACAAAGTTGAGAGTTTAATACAATCAAACTTACTGTGAAAGATTGTTTCAAGTTCAGCTTCATTGAGTACGGGAGACTCTATTTGCAACATTCCCGCATCTTGGGGTTGAGGGTTCAGCAAATTTCCCCGTTCACCGAGTCGCATATTCAACGACATGACAATCCATTCGCGCAACGGATCAATCGGCGGATTCGTCACCTGAGCAAACCGTTGTTTGAAATAATCATAAAGCAAATGGGGTTTATCCGACAGCACCGCCAACGGGATATCATCACCCATACAAAAAGTCGGTTCTTTCCCCAAACTCGCCATATCGGCGATCACCATATCCAGGTCTTCCGAACCGTAACCAAAAGCCGTTTGCAGACGAAGCTGAGTTTCCTCATCTAAATGAGTTTTTTCCTCAAAAGGCTGCGGTTCGAGGTTAACGCGATATTCATCCAACCACTGGCGATAAGGATGAGCCGCCGCAATGCGTTCTTTGATTTCCCAGTTTTTCAGGACTTCGTGGCTTTCCAGGTCAACCGCCAACATTTGTCCAGGTCCCAAACGACCTTTTTCAACAATGTCAGCATCAGGAATATCAACCACCCCAGCTTCCGAGGCGACAATCACCAAATTATCTTTCGTAATACAATACCGCGCCGGACGCAAGCCATTTCGGTCAAGGGTCGCACCGACTTGTTTTCCATCACTAAAGACTAATAACGCCGGCCCATCCCAAGGTTCCTGCAACCCACTGTAATACTCATAGAAATCAACAATTTTTTCCCGTCCCTTCAAGTCAGGCTGATTCTTATAAGCCTCCGGCACCATAATCATCAACGCCTCTATAGGAGTCCGTCCGGTTCTCACCAACAACTCCATCACATTATCAAGATTCGCCGAATCACTATTATTCGCATCCACAAACGGCTTTAAAGTCTTGAGTCGTTCTCCCCAAACCTCCGACTCCAGCTTACCTTCAGCCGCCCGCATCCAGTTAATATTGCCCAGAAGCGTGTTAATTTCGCCATTATGACCCAACAACCGCATCGGTTGAGCCAGAGGCCACTTCGGCATCGTATTGGTACTAAAGCGGCGATGATAAACCGCAAAGGCACTCTTGTAGGCGGGATTTTTCAGGTCTAGATAAAATTCACCCAAAACCGCCGAACGCACCATCCCCTTGTAAACAATCGTTCGACAGGAGAAAGAGCAAATATAAACATTTTGCCCCCAAACCAGTCCTTGCGCCTCCAGAGCCACACCAGCCCCACGTCTAGCTAAAAATAACTGTCGTTCCAGGGCATCTCCGGTTAAGCTGGGGGAAGACACCACCAACTGTTCAATTAAAGGCTGATTTTCCCGCGCAAGTGGCCCCAAAACCTCAGAATTCACCGGAACTTTCCGCCATCCCACCGCCTGCAATTCCAACGGCCCCAATGTGTCTTCAATAATTTTTCGGGCAGTCAGAGCCTGTTCATCGGGGGGGAGAAACACCATCGCTACTCCCAACTGTTCTAGGGGAATTTCTGAAGATGCTGACAGTTCCGGGGTTTGTTGCAGCAACTCCCAGGGAATAGCGCTCATTAACCCTGCCCCATCTCCTGAGTCATAGTCAGCGCTGCATCCGCCTCGATGTTCTAAACAAGTCAGCGCAGGTAACGCTTTCGCAATAATATCATGGCTAGCAATCCCCGATGGGTTAGCTATAAATCCCACTCCACAAGCATCTCGTTCTTCGACTAACCAGCGTTGACCTGCGTAGGGCATTCCCTGAGAAGATGAAGACTGGGGAGTATTCTCTGTTCCCTGTTCCCTGATGTTTGTGTTCTCAACTGTTGTGAGTTGATTGTGATTGTCGATGCTGTTGATGTGATCCATGTCAATTTTCGATTCAACTAATTGTGGGATGGTGCGATGCGCCAAAAATAGCTACAGATGCAAGTTTGGCGATTGAATTGAAGACTATTTAAGTTCAGTTGACTCTTTCAGTGAGCGCGCTTTACATAAACCGATCATCGATCATTGACCCTTAATCCGATTTTCTACTGATGGCGATACCCCTGCTTCTATGCTTGAAACAGTCCCGACGGCGGGCGTTGATAGAAATTGTTAAGTAATTTACGATAAAGAAAAACAGGGAAAATTTCCATTCCTCGGAGTCACTAAAAAGATATCTATTCAAGTGTCAATTGCAGTTGGTATAGACTTAGAGTTGTGCTGGAAATTACGGATTGAGTCTTTTCCACTTCAGAATGTTGCTCTCTTTGAGGCGACATTGCCACTTGAGTCGCTGATTCTGTTGTGACCTTGTTTGATCTAAACCGATCTACCGGAGCTGATTATGTAGCCTAGAACACGGGATCGACGAGCTGCATAACTAACTGTCTTCAGTCACAATTTTGTGTAGTCACTAGGATACACTCAACCATAGTGTTGTGTGCATAGACTCTAGCATCTGAGTTGATGTCTGTTGTGTCTTTAGAGGTCTGCGGCGTTTCGGGATCAGGCTTCTCAAAAATTTAACCTTTAGGCTGAACTGACTTCTCCTTCATGCTCAAATTGATCAAGCTTTCCATTGCGGACATTGCCCTTTACACGACTCTATCGCTGATGTTTGGCTTTGAGACTTCTGTCGCACAAGCTTCTCAATCACCGAAAATCATTCGACAGGGTTCATCCGTGGAACTCAATCGCCAAAAGCTTGATTTGGCTTGGGTTCAGTGGCAAAGTACAAGTCTGATGCCGCTACAAATTGGAATTCAGGATACCGGGTTAATGACACTCATGGGTATAGACCTACTCAACACAAATGATAGCACTGAGCAACCTGTTGGGTGGTTTTCACAACCGGACTCAACTCCCCTGTCTTTACCGACTCTCTATCACTCCCCAAACCGATACTTAGAGATTACAACCTTAGCTGAAAAGGAACAATGGCAGCTTTCAATTGTAGGAACAAGTCTGAAAATTACCACCCCTGCCGCCAGCATTCAAGCCCTTCAACAAACTCCCCTTTCTCCCCCAGTTAACTTACCTTTTTCTCCCCAACTCAAACCCGCTTATCGACAGTTAAAGATTGAGTTAAATCGTCCCACTATCTGGGAACATCCTCAAATCGCTCCTCCTCATTCCTCCACAACTCCACAAACTCTTTCAGACGACCCCCAGACGCCCTCTATCCCCCCGTTAACCCCCTGGACGATCAGTTTAGCTGCTCAACTAAATCAAAAGATTATAGCCCCATTTCCGTCTCTCTCCGAGAACCCCCTTCAAGGACTCGAACAAGTCAGCGCTCAAAATCAAACTCAGCTAAAATTTAATGTTCCTGTGGGTTGGCGTCCTGTTGTTTCGAGCTTGAATGATCCTGATCATCTGATTGTCGAAATTCGACCCGATTTTTTAGTTGAACGGGATATCCTTTGGATACCGGGACTTCGTTGGCGTCAGCAATATATCGAAATTCCTCACTCTCAACAAACCGCTTCATCCGAGCCTTCTCGTTTTCCCGTCTTCTGGCTAGAACTCGATCTCAGTCAACCTCAACTGTCTTTAGAACCGATCCTCAGTCGAACTCAATCACGGGTGGGGTTAGCTCCATTATTAACTACTGCTGGGCGATCGCAAGCGGTAGCCGCAATTAATGGAGGATTTTTTAACCGTAATAATCTTCTTCCCCTGGGAGCAATTCGACATCAAGGACGATGGCTGTCGAGTCCGATTTTAAACCGAGGGGCGATGGGTTGGACAGATCAAGGTGAAATTTACATTGATCGCCTAACTCGTTCAGAAACCCTAATCACTGGGACGGGAGAACGTCTCCCCATTTTGCATCTCAATAGTGGGTATGTGGAAGCGGGTCTTTCTCGTTATACCTCAGATTGGGGGTTGAGTTATGTTCCCGTGATGGATCGCGAATGGGCGATTGTTACTCGCAATTCTCGCATTACTCAGCATATTCTACGGGAAAGACCGATTAAAAATCCGGTTTCCATTCCGACCGATGGAGATTTGTTGGTGATCCGTAATCATACCGCCAGAGTCGCTCAACTCCCGGTAGGAACAGCAGTCAAAATCGAGAGTCAAACCTCACCTGAAACTTGGGAGGCTTACCCGCAAATTTTAGCCGCAGGGCCGTTATTATTGCAGTCAGGTCAAATTCTATTGGATGCCCTTTCCGAACGCTTTAGCGAGGCTTTTAGCAACCAACAGGCGATTCGCAGTGCAGTAGCCAGAACCCCAGAAAATAAACTTCTGTTCGTTGCCGTTCACAATCGTCCTCTGGGTTCGGGGCCAAGTTTAACAGAACTTGCTGAAATTCTCCAACAACTCGGGGCTGTTGAAGCTTTAAATTTGGATGGGGGAAGTTCTACCAGTTTGTACTTAGGCGGGCAGTTAATTGACCGTCCTCCGCAAACAGCCGCCCCGATTCATAACGCATTGGGTGTATTTTGGCAACCCTAAGTTATAGGGGTAATATCAGCTTTAATCTTCTATACATTCATCGATACTTAAGTAAAGATTGCGTAAAGATTACTAAAAATCCGTAGAATCAGGGATGACAACCTACCATATCTATTTGCTATGTTGGTTTATAGCGTCTAAGAGGCGGCAGGTTCTAAAACGAGTTCGGGCCTGAGTGTTTCTTAAGAGCAACTTGTAGGCTTCAGCCAGTTGAGTTGAGCCAAAAGCTTCATGCAGTGATCGCTGAGGTTTACTCAAATCCCCTCTGGATGTTGTGGATTCTCCATCAAAACTTAAATTAAACTTTAGTGCTGAAAGCCTGGGTGCATTGACTCAAATTTTTCTTTCAAATCATTTATCTATTAAGGACAGATTATTATCATGGTAGCCATTCAAGCAAAGCCCTCAACTGCCGCCCTATCTAAAGCGAATTCTCATGGTGTTGCTGCCACTGAGTTACGTCCCTGGGGATCTTTTACCACTTTAGAAGAAGGCTCGGGTTATAAGATTAAGCGTATTGAAGTTAATCCCGGACATCGCCTCAGTTTACAAATGCACCACCATCGCAGTGAACACTGGATCGTTGTTTCAGGAACAGCCAAAGTGACTTGTGGAGATCACGAAGAGGTGCTTTTTGCCAATCAATCAACTTATGTTCCCCAATGTACCTCTCACCGCTTGGAAAATCCCGGCGTGATTCCTCTGGTGTTGATCGAAGTTCAAAATGGGGAATATTTAGGGGAAGATGATATCGTTCGTTTTCAAGACGATTATTCTCGCGCTCCAGCTAAGGCAAAATAGGATAATATCTATATTGGATAACTAGGGATGAGACAGTAGGCTTTAAGGGTTTATCCCTGGCCTTTTCAGTCCCTAGTTTTCAATTAGTTATTTGAAGTTTGAGTTATGATCCAAGTCACTCCATCGGCTACTCGTGAGGTGTTGCGTCTGAAGTCAAAGCAAAAAGATCCCAATGTTCTGTTTCGCTTGGCAGTGGAGTCAGGGGGATGTTGTGGTTGGTTTTATCGGATGAGGTTTGAGCCAGCCTTACAGCCAGATGATATTGTTTACAACTGCGGTGCAATTCAAGTTGTGATTGATGCTCAAAGTTTGAGCCACGTTGAAGGTTTGATCTTGGACTACTCAGAAGATTTGATGGGAGGAGGATTTCGCTTCAACAATCCCAATGCCGCTAAAACCTGTGGTTGTAGTCATTCCTTTGTCGCTAGAGCTTGACAGACTTGAAGGATGTTTAAGACTTTTTTGAGAAATACCCTTGACAAATTATAGTTTTATTACCTATAGTAACAATTTGGGTATCAAGATTCTTAAAGAATCGGTCGAGTATCCCCGGTTCAGCCGCTAATCTTTTGGAGACAGTCACAGCTTGAGCTTTAGGCAGAAAGTTGTCGGCTTGTCAGCAAAGCGATCAAAGCGAGGGATTGGATAAACGGTCAGTTAATCCTGTAACGATGATGAGTCCTGGCGAGTGAGTCTAGGTTAATAGACTAACTCTTCAAAAATCTTTAGAGATGAAGCCGAAAAGCATACTAGACAGAGATTTTGTTAACGAGGGGATTCATCTGCTACAGGGTAGATGTTAAAACATCGGAAGTGGATTGACAATCTTCCGAAACTAGAAATTGCCGATTTGAGGAAATATGTTATAACTCATGCCCACTATACAGCAACTTATTCGATCTGCACGAGAACAAGCCCAGAAAAAGACAAAATCTCCAGCTCTTAAGAGTTGTCCGCAACGCCGAGGCGTTTGTACGAGAGTCTATACAACCACACCGAAAAAGCCCAATTCGGCACTTCGCAAAGTCGCAAGGGTACGTTTGACATCAGGCTTTGAAGTGACTGCTTACATTCCAGGGATTGGCCATAATCTACAGGAACATTCGGTTGTGATGATTCGCGGAGGTCGGGTTAAAGACTTACCGGGAGTCCGATACCACATTATTCGAGGCACCTTGGATACTGCCGGAGTTAAAGATCGCCGCCAAGGACGGTCGAAGTATGGGGCTAAACGTCCGAAGTCGTAGAGTAGAAAGTCAGCTTGTCAGATGACTGAATCTTTGATGAAATGACCAATAACCAAAACAATTAGGGTAAAAGTTAGATATGTCTCGTCGTAGAGTCGTTCAAAAACGTCCGGTTCCCCCGGACTCGGTGTATAATAGCCGTCTGCTCAGTATGATAGTCCGTCGCATTATGAGGCACGGGAAAAAATCCCTAGCTTACCGAGTGATTTATGATGCGATGAAAATTATTGAAGAGCGAACCGGGTCTGAGCCGTTAGAACTGTTTGAAAAGGCAGTGCGAAACGTTACCCCCCTAGTGGAAGTCAAAGCTAGACGAGTTGGTGGTGCAACCTACCAAGTTCCGATGGAAGTTCGCTCAGAACGGGGAACAACTTTGGCATTACGTTGGTTGATCCAATATTCCAGACAACGTTCCGGTCGGACAATGGCGATGAAACTTGCCAATGAACTAATGGATGCTGCCAACGAAACCGGAAGTGCTGTCCGCAAACGCGAAGAAACCCACCGTATGGCAGAAGCGAACAAAGCCTTTGCCCATTATCGGTACTAAAATGAATGAGGTGGGGATAGCAGTGATTTCCGCAAACAGATAGAATCTTAATGAAGGCTTAAAAAGGAGGTAGCTGTGGCACGTACTATCCCGCTTGAGAGAGTACGTAATATTGGTATTGCAGCCCACATCGATGCGGGCAAGACTACCACGACCGAGCGTATTTTGTTTTATTCGGGTGTGGTTCACAAAATGGGTGAAGTCCACGAGGGTACTGCGGTAACTGACTGGATGGCTCAAGAGCGGGAGCGTGGTATCACAATCACGGCTGCTGCAATCACAACCAGTTGGAGAGATCATAAGATCAACATCATTGACACTCCGGGTCACGTTGACTTCACTATTGAAGTCGAACGTTCCATGCGGGTGTTAGATGGGGTGATTGCCGTCTTCTGCTCTGTCGGTGGTGTTCAGCCTCAATCCGAGACCGTTTGGCGACAAGCAGAACGCTACAAAGTTCCTCGGATTGCATTCATCAATAAGATGGATCGCACAGGTGCTAACTTTTTCAAGGTTTACGAGCAAATTCGTGATCGCTTGAGGGCGAATGCCGTTCCGATTCAAGTTCCGATCGGCAGTGAAACTGATTTCCGAGGACTGGTGGACTTGGTGGCGATGAAAACCTATATCTATACCAATGATTTAGGGACAGACATCCAAGAAACTGATGAGATCCCGGATGAAGTGAAGGATTTAGTCACCGAGTACCGGGAAAAAATGCTGGAATCTTTGGCTGAAGCCGATGAAGGCATTATGGAGAAGTACCTCGAATCCTTAGAAGGGGGCGATCTGCCGACTGAAGAGGAAATTCGCCTGGCGATCCGTAAAGCAACGATTGCCGGAACAATTGTCCCGATATTGTGTGGTTCTGCCTTTAAGAACAGAGGCGTGCAACGGTTGTTAGATGGTGTGGTCGATTACCTCCCCGCTCCGACCGAAGTTCCGGCGATTAAAGGTACACTTCCAAGTGGAGAAGAACAAGAACGTCCCGCCGATGACGAAGCTCCTTTGTCTGCACTGGCATTCAAGATCATGGCAGATCCTTATGGTCGTTTGACCTTTGTGCGGGTCTACTCTGGAGTTCTTCAGAAGGGAAGCTATGTTTTCAACTCAACTAAAAACAAGAAAGAGCGAATCTCTCGCTTGATTGTGTTGAAAGCAGATGATCGAATTGAAGTCGATGAACTGCGATCAGGAGACTTAGGAGCCGCTTTGGGTCTCAAAGATACCTTAACCGGAGATACGCTGTGTGATGATAGCTCTCCGATCATTTTGGAATCTTTGTATGTCCCTGAGCCGGTCATTTCGGTAGCGGTCGAACCCAAAACCAAACAAGACATGGAGAAACTCTCCAAGGCTCTACAATCTCTATCAGAGGAAGACCCAACCTTCCGAGTTTCTGTTGATCCAGAGACGAACCAAACCGTAATTGCCGGAATGGGTGAACTCCACTTGGAGATTCTCGTAGACCGGATGTTGCGGGAGTTTAAGGTCGAAGCGAATGTGGGCGCACCCCAGGTTGCCTATCGGGAAACCATTCGCAAGTCTGTTAAGTCTGAGGGTAAATTTGTCCGTCAGAGTGGGGGTAAAGGTCAATACGGCCATGTTGTGATTGAACTCACACCCGGTGAACCTGGAAGCGGATTTGAATTCGTCTCCAAAATTGTGGGCGGTACTGTACCGAAAGAGTATATTAACCCAGCCGCAGAGGGGATGAAAGAAGCCTGTGAATCCGGTGTGATCGCGGGATACCCCTTGATTGATGTCAAAGCTACCCTCATAGACGGCTCCTATCACGATGTAGACTCTTCTGAAATGGCCTTTAAGATCGCCGGATCAATGGCGATCAAGCAAGGTGTAAAGAATGCCTCACCTGTGCTACTTGAGCCGATGATGAAGGTAGAAGTGGAAGTGCCAGACGATTTCATCGGTAACGTTATTGGCGACCTCAACTCCCGTCGAGGCCAGATAGAAGCTCAGGAAACCGATCAATCCCAAGGTCTTGCGAAGGTAACTGCGAAAGTTCCCCTCGCAACAATGTTTGGTTATGCGACTGATATTCGGTCTAATACTCAAGGACGGGGCATTTTCTCAATGGAATTTAGCCATTATGAAGAAGTTCCTCGCAGTGTGGCTGAAACCATCATTGCCAAGAGTAAAGGCGAATAACTGTTGAAAGGGGGCAGTAAGTGCAAGTGAGAAGATAAAATACAGATCGGTTCATCTTGTCTTCTGCTCCCCCAAACTCCATCTCAAGTGATCAGGCTTGAGCCTCAATCATTCAACATCTAAAATCTCGAATCAAAGATCAAGTAGGATATGGCACGCGCAAAATTTGAACGGAATAAACCCCACGTTAACATTGGTACAATCGGTCACGTTGACCATGGCAAAACCACTCTGACTGCTGCGATTACCATGACATTGGCAGCAGCAGGCGGAGCCAAAGCCCGTAAATATGAAGATATTGATGCGGCTCCTGAAGAAAAAGCACGGGGAATTACGATTAACACCGCTCACGTGGAGTATGAAACCGAAAATCGTCACTATGCTCACGTGGATTGCCCTGGACACGCAGACTATGTAAAAAACATGATCACCGGAGCCGCTCAAATGGACGGAGCGATTCTGGTTGTGTCTGCGGCTGATGGCCCCATGCCCCAAACTCGGGAACATATTCTGCTGGCTCGTCAGGTAGGTGTTCCGAGCTTGGTGGTTTTCCTCAACAAGAAAGACATGGTTGATGACGAAGAATTGCTCGAACTGGTTGAACTAGAAGTTCGGGAATTGCTCAGTTCCTATGATTTTCCAGGGGACGATATCCCGATTACTTCGGGTTCAGCTCTACGGGCTGTAGAAGCCTTGACTAGCAATCCCAAAATTAAGAAGGGAGAAGATGAGTGGGTAGATCATATCTACGCGCTGATGGATAGCGTAGATGAATATATTCCCACGCCCGAACGTGCCGTTGATAAGCCTTTCCTGATGGCTGTAGAAGATGTGTTCTCCATCACTGGTCGGGGTACTGTCGCTACAGGCCGGATTGAGCGGGGTAAGGTGAAAGTTCAAGAAACCGTTGAACTGGTTGGAATCAAAAATACTCGCAGCACAGTCGTAACGGGTGTGGAAATGTTCCAGAAAATCCTAGACGAAGGAATGGCTGGAGACAACGTAGGACTATTGTTGCGGGGTCTGCAAAAAGAGGACATTCAGCGCGGTATGGTGCTGGCTAAACCCGGTAGTATTACCCCTCACACTAACTTTGAGGCTGAGGTGTATGTTCTCAGGAAAGAAGAAGGCGGTCGCCATACTCCCTTCTTTGCTAACTATCGCCCTCAGTTCTACGTGCGGACAACCGATGTAACGGGTATAATCCAAGGCTACACGGCTGATGATGGTTCCAACATCGAAATGGTCATGCCCGGAGACCGGATTAAAATGACCGTTGAGCTGATTACTCCCATTGCGATTGAGCAGGGAATGCGTTTTGCAATTCGTGAAGGTGGTCGGACGATTGGTGCGGGCGTTGTGTCTAAAATTGTGAAGTAGGCGCAGACTCCAAACACTGATCACTTTCAACAGCTCGTCTTTTACCCGAGAGTTAATTGGCTCCTTGGGAACTTAGACGGGCTGTTTATCCCCATGCCCCTCGCTCAATTGTAGGCTTCTGAATTGGACTCACGCAGGGAAACCGCCTGAACATGAGTCCCTGAAAACTTAAAACTGAACCTGGAAAACTCAAAATCTAATGGCTACTATTCAACAGCAAAAAATTCGTATCCGTCTCAAAGCATTTGACCGCCGTTTGCTGGATACCTCTTGTGAAAAAATTGTCGATACGGCAAATCGCACGGGTGCAACCGCCATCGGCCCGATTCCCTTACCCACAAAACGACGCATTTATTGTGTTCTTCGTTCTCCTCACGTCGATAAAGATTCACGAGAACACTTTGAGACTCGAACTCATCGCCGCATCATTGATATCTATCAGCCTTCCTCTAAAACTATTGATGCTTTGATGAAACTGGATTTACCCGCAGGCGTAGATATTGAGGTGAAGCTTTAGGCTAAACCCGCAAAATAGAGACTTCACTGAGAAACAGGGGTAAGAAATCCGCTAAAGTAAAAGAAAGAAGCGCACACCTTAAACGGACAATGGCATCATCTTCCTCAATTGCAGTTCGAGAACTACCCCTGTTTCCACTTCCAGAAGTGGTTCTATTTCCAGCAATCCCTCTGCCGTTGCATATTTTTGAGTTTCGTTATCGGATTATGATGAACACTATCCTTGAAAGCGATCGCCGCTTTGGGGTTGTGATGTTCGATCCGATTCAAGGAAAAGTCGCTTCCGTGGGTTGCTGTGCAGAAATCATTCAGCATCAGCGTTTACCAGATGATCGTCTGAAAATGATCACCCTGGGTCAGCAACGGTTCCGCGTCTTAGAAGCTGTTCGAGAAAAACCTTACCTGGTTGGGTTGGTTGAATGGATAGAAGATGTCGCCCCTCAACAAGATCTCAGACCTTTAGCAACAGAAGTTGAAGGTTTGCTGCGAGATGTGGTTCGTCTCTCCAGTAAGTTAATGGATCAAAGCATTAAACTTCCAGAGGATATTCCCAGTTTACCGACGGAGTTATCCTACTGGGTGGCGAGTAACCTCTATGGTGTACCCGCAGAACAGCAAGCCCTTCTAGAAATGCAAGATACTGCTGCTCGCTTGGAACGGGAAGTGGAAATCTTGAGTTCTACTCGAAGTCACTTAGCGGCTAAAACGGTTCTCAAAGATACTTTTAACCCTGTTGATCCCAACTAACTGAATTCCACTCAGGATCATAAAATCATCCCCATTTGATCGAAAATCCTTTAATTTGGTTTTTCAAAATTCCATCTAAGCCTCCCTTGGGTACTGCAACCATAATCAAAGATTTGGTTGTACGGGGAATCGGAGACGGGGTTTGTGTTATCATTCTTTTATTCTCAAAGTATGATCTACTGGTGGTCAGCCAGAAAGTTACGCCCTAACCTGAAACAACAGGTTTTTTAGGAGAAATGATTGTCGGAGCGATGATCAGCCTGGGAATCGACAGTTAAGGTGCTTGTGCCTGAAAATCGAATGCAGGATTTGGAAACATTTCCTGAGAATCTGAAACCCTAATTTTTGATTCGGTTTTAGAGGTTCAAATCTTGTACCAATTTTGGACTGCTAGCCACCCCCCGGAGAGCAGTCCTGCTAGACTCAGGGTTAAACCGCTATAGGGTATTAATAATCCGAAAATCGGTAAAGCCACGCCTGCGATCGTGCAAATTATAGCGGCTAGAGATGCTTGACGATTGCTTCCTAACCCCCAAACTAGACCCAATAAAATCGGACAAATCAAAGTAAATGCGAGTCTAGCATCAATCAAGCGACTGGTATATGTCAGAGTTAGTATACAAGCAAAGAAAATTCCGGCGGCAATTGCAACATCTCTTAAACTCAGGGGTAATGAGAGATTGAGTAACAAAATCCACCACAAAAATATTGCAGGAGCTAACAATAGCAAACGCGGTAAAACGCCTGTATTCGTAACCCGATCAGTCGCCGTAAAGACACCAAAGGGATTGCGTACAGAGACATTTCCTTCAAAAATCCAAGTCAGTTCTCGCTCTCGAACTCCCTCTTGCGTCACAGTCGGGAGAGCGCCTGCAAAATCAGCATTAGGAAAGTTGGCGAAAGCCGTCAGACGAAAATTAGAAAGCAGTTGTCCCATAGGTTCATAAACCCAACGCGGCGCACCTTGGGCTTGATATGTCACCCGAAAACGAGTGCTTTCTCCGGGCGCTAAACGAAAGGGAAATCCATAGTCGCCTGGGTTAACGGATACCAACGCTTGACCCTCTCGTTCAACTTGAAAGTCTTGAAGAAGTTTATACCCAAAAGGCGGACGAATTTCAAAGAAAAACTGCTGAATATCACTCAGTCGGTTTACCACTTGATAATCGGCTTCAAAGCTAACATTATATAACCATTGACGAGTTGCTGGATCAGTTGCTTGATCAATTCTCACTTGAATTTGTGAAGCAGCGATCGCCAAAAACCGATCCACCATGCGTGTCGCTTCTTCCTCGATTTGTTGATTATCAACCCAGCGATAGTTTTTATAAGTTTCTTCCACCTGATAACGCACTTGAGGTGCTGCTTGTTCAAGCCGTTCACCTGCAACAGTGGTTGCAACTTGAGCAACTTTTTGTTGTTCCCAGTGATGATATCGGTTAGCCAGAGTCGAACACAGAAAAAACCCCCCCACCAGAATGAGTAAAATTAAACCAATGTGAGGTAACTTTTGAATCACTAAAACATAGCGTTCTAACCATTCTTTAAGAACTGTGGCAGTCGGCTCACCTTGACGAGAATTCGACCAAGTAATCAGAGCCATTACTACGCCAAACGCCACAATTAACAATCCCAATTGAAAAGAGAATTGAACAATTTGAGAGCCAAAATTAATCAGCTTATCAGGATGAGTTAAATCCGGTAAATTCGGAATGCCTTGAGACGAAGGATACATGAGAAAATCCTACGAGAAAAAACGTATAACTATACTTACATTCATCTTGTAAGTCTCTACTCCGGTCTGAATACAAAGAATTACACTCTTGTTTCCTTGTATTCCTGATGATTAATAAAATCCTCCTGCTCAACTCCACTTAACGATCAATGATCGAATAACTACCGAAAATTTTGAGTTGTTTTGTATAAGCGGCTAATTCAGTTAAAGCGGATTTAACCGATTCTTCACAAGCATTAGCTTCGAGATCGATAAAAAATAAATAATCTCCGAGCAAGCGCTTTGTCGGACGAGATTCAATCCGACTCATATTAATCCCTCGCTCTGCAAACAGCTGTAACGGTTTAACCAATACACCTGGCTTATTTTCCGGTACACTGAACGCTAAAGAAGTATAATTCCCTCCCGGCGAGGGTTGCAAACTTACCACCCAAAAGCGAGTACAGTTATCGGGATAATCATTAATCGGATGAGCAATAATGGGCAACTGGTATAAACTCGCAGCACGTTCTGATGCAATGGCGCAGGCGGTTCTCTCTGTATCTAAATGTTGTAGGGCTTCTGTTGTGGAATTCGTGGCAATTTGCCGCACTTGTGGAAGATTTTGATTTAACCACTCCTGACACTGGGCTAGGGCTTGAGGATGGGAATAAACAACTTGAATGTCTTCTTGACGACTCGCCAGGGAAATTAAAGCATGGGAAATCGGCAACACTAAAGCTTGCTGAATGTTCAGGGTATCAATTTGCCAGAGTGTATCTAAAGTCATGCTGACACTGCCCTCAATGGAGTTTTCCACAGGGACTACGCCTAAATGGACTTCTCCCTTCGCCACAGCCCAGAGCGTTTGAGCAATACTGGGATAGGGACAAAGAGATGATTTTAGGCTTTCGGGTGTTGTTTTTACTAAATATTCAGCGTAGGCTGTAGCGGCGGCTTCTGCATAGGTTCCCGCAGGGCCTAAATGAGCGATGGAAAGTTTCATTTTAATTAATTTGAACAGAGGAAAAGCTGACAACGGATAGAGAGTAAATTCATCCAAAAGGTGGAAATTACTTCCATTTTTTCTAGGTTTTGGTCATAGGTCGATCAAATGCGTTACAATTCTTAACTCTAGGCTCATTATTTGTACGCCTATGATGAGAAAATTAACTAACCCAATTGAGGCATATATAGCAGTCGAAGGATAGGTTAGGACATAGATTGATACTGAAAAGTAGACTGTGAACTACTTTTTTCCCAGATCCACTGTTTTTTGTTCCCTGCTATATATTGTTTTGCTCTCATCTGCACCTGCTCCTGACAACATCAAAAACTGTTAAACTTTATTAAAGTCCGTTTACAAAGCTTGAAATTAAATTTTTTTATGCTTACCCAATTCAACGCCTCTCAGTCTATTGAAATTGCCCTACCCCAACAGCAAATTCCCATTCGACATTATTTGCGTCAACCTCGGCGTTTGATGAACGCTTTAGCTGATTCCACAAGGTTAGAACAACTCAGTAAAGATACTTTTCGGCTAAAAATGCGCCCTCTTTCGTTTATGATGCTGAGTATTCAACCGACAGTCGATCTGAAAGTTTGGGCTTTAGCGGACGGAACCATTGGCTTAAAGTCAGTGGGCTGCGAAATTCGCGGCGTAGAATATATTAATCAACGCTTTTCTTTAAAATTAGTGGGACGTTTATCCCCCATAGAGATAGAAGGCGTCACTCATCTGACAGGCCAAGCGGACTTACAAGTTCAGGTAGAATTGCCTCCTCCATTGCAATTTACACCCCTATCAATATTAGAAACAACAGGCAATGGATTACTCAAAAGTGTTCTTCTAACCATCAAACAAAGACTGATGCACAATCTACTCTGTGATTATCGCAGATGGGCATCCGAACAGAGCGACACCTTGGTTAATCAGCCTGAGTCTGTTCTTTCGAGTGAAGGTCAAACCATCTAACCGGATTCAATCATATCCTTTTTAGGGCGAGATTCCATCCATCAACGTCATATTAAACCCAAGCCGATTTGACAAGGACTAAACGAAAGTCGGTGTTGCAAACAAGGGCCATAGCGTTGTAATGCTTGTTGGTGTTTTTTCGTTCCATATCCTTTATTGTTAATCAAGTCATATTCGGGATATTTGTTGGCTAAACGCACGATTAATTCATCTCGCCAGACCTTAGCCACAATACTCGCAGAAGCAATTACCGTTGAAGTTTGATCGCCTTTGATCACAGTTTGTTGGGGAATCAATAATCCAGGAATGGGTTGATTCCCATCAATTAAACACAAGTCAGGAGGCGGTTTCAACTTCAAAATTGATCGCTTCATCGCCAACAACGTCGCCTGGAGAATATTAAGGCGATCAATTTCTCGCACCGATGCAATGCCAATTTTACAGTCTAAGGCGATCGCTCTAATCTGATATGCGAGTCGTTTCCGAGCCTTGGGCTGTAACTGTTTGCTATCTCGCACACCAGAAGCCGCTAATTGAGCGATCGCTTCATCCGACAAGATCACCGCCGCCGCGACAACCGGGCCAAACAAAGCCCCCCGTCCGACTTCATCAACACCAGCAATGAATTGAGGCATAGAATTCTTTGATTACGAGGACTTGCTAACCCGGTTTCGTTCTCCACTGTTTCTGCTCTACAGTGACCAGTTTTTACAGTGAGCAGTTATCAATATTCTCTGTCTACTGGTCACTGTCTACTGGTCACTGTCTACTGGTCACTGTTCACTGTTTACCTAGTCAGGTACCGCAGAGGAACGCCGACGCCGACGCCGACGACTTGAGGAGTCTGAATCATCCTCTAAATCCAGAGAATCTTCTAAATCCTCTGCAACAGCTAACGATGGAGAAGGGGAAAACTCCTCAACAGCAATTTCCTCTGGAGGCTCAATAGAAAAAGAATCCATGCTCACCGTTGACTCAAAAAAGGGTTCAGGTGAAGGTACTTCTATGGGTTCTTCCTCACTTTCCTCTAAAAGATCCTTGGGTGAAGGCGGTTCTTCTCCAGGTAAACGGACAGTAACAATCACATTTCTGGTATTTTTTAGGGTTTGATGAGAAAGCAACAACGGTGAGATGCCCATCATGGCATACATCTGTTGTTCATCAGAAGTCATTTCAACAGAAATCACTTCCGGCTGTTCTGTTGGCGGTTTCAGGGTTTCGGACTTAACCGTGCGGCTTCTTTCTGCTAAGGTGCTTCGGGTTGGTAATCCTTCCGATAACTGAAGTTCTGGACGATTTTCATTGTATCCACTGGTAGGGGCGAGTCGCAAATGATTGCGGCTCGGTTCCGAATCACGAACCAAAGAATCCAACTCCCCAATTCGCCGACGCCGACGCCGACGAGCATTACCGGCTGTACTAATATCTTGATAGCTGGGATGGTTAATTAGCTCTAAATCTTGCAAATTGCTAGAAGAATCAAGCTCTACAGTTTCGGGTTCTTCTCGGGGTTGCGGTGCATCCAAAACAATCGTTTTCTCAGGAAGAAGCCGTTCTGTAATCTCCGGTAGACTACTGACAGACAATCCACTGCGAGGTGTTAATACCACCCGTTCCCCTGTCGTCATGCTTTCAGTCGGTTCGACTTCAGATTCACCCGGAAGATGAACTAAATGCCCTAATCCGTTACAAGTCTGACAAGGACGCCCAAACAACTCATAGATATTTTGTCCCTGACGCTTGCGGGTTAACTCTACTAACCCCAACTCCGACAATTGAGCAATTTGGGGTCGTGCTTTGTCAGCTTTGAGAACCTTATTAAAGTGTTCCAGCACTTGCAATTGATCACGGCGGGAATCCATATCGATAAAATCGACAATGATCACCCCGGCAATATTGCGTAAGCGCAACTGACGGGCAATTTCCGTTGCCGCTTCACAGTTTGTCCACAAAACGGTTTCTCGCGAGGTTGCTGAACGGGTAAACGAACCGGAGTTGACATCAATCACCGTTAAAGCCTCTGTTGGCTGAATCACAACATACCCTCCCGAGGGTAGATCAACTCTAGGTCGCAGGGCTTCACGAATCGCCGCATTTACCCGAAAATATTCCAGAATCGGAATGCGTTCTCGGTGGTGATCAATCAAAACTCCCTGGGGTGCTTTACCTGCACTCCAGTTCATCAAATGTTGCTTAACGCGCTTAATCCCGGAGTGAGAATCTACGACAATGCGATTGACATCGCCACTGTACATATCGCGCAACACCCGTTGAATAAAGTCATTGTCGCGATTGAGTAAAGCCGGAGGTCGAGTTGAACTGCCTTCTTGTTGAACGTTTTCCCATTGTTTTTGTAGACTTTCCAAGTCTTCCAAAATGGCATCTTCTGCCATCCCTTCCGCTTCTGTTCGCACTAACAATCCCATCCCCGAGGGTTTAATTAAAATGGCAAGTGCTTTCAGGCGATTTCGTTCCGTTTCCGAACGAATCCGACGGGATAAATTGACACCCCGTCCGTAAGGCATCAGGACTAAGTAGCGACCCGGTAAGGTAATATTTCCGGTGAGTCGCGGGCCTTTCGTCCCGGTGGGTTCTTTCATCACCTGCACCAACACTTTTTGTTGAGGTGCTAATAATTCGGTGATCGAACCGGAAGACTTTTTCAACCGTAAAGGGCCGAGATCAGAAACATGGATAAATCCGTTCCGTTCTGCGTCCCCAATATTCACAAACGCTGCATCAATTCCGGGCAGGACATTTTCAACAACTCCTAAATAAATATCACTAACTTGGTGATTTCCGGTTGCAACAACGAGTTCTTGAATTTGATCTTCGGAAAAAACAGCTGCAATTCGATGCTGTTCGGCAATGATAATTTGTTTTGACATCTAATTTCCTCAAAACTTAGCAACACAGGAGGCAGCTACGCTGCGTGTACCTCTGATGTTGACTTGAATTGTTCGCGGAGCGTCTCCGGAGGAGCATCGTTGATCAATGATGTTTCTTCTAACGATTTGAGTTGGAACGGGAGAATAAACCCTGCGATCTGCGGCTCACAGAGAATTTCTAGAATAATAAACTGAAACAGATATTTATTAAGAAAGAACGGATTTTAGACCGGGTACTGGGCAATGGGTACATCAATTAAAAACTTCAGAAGTTCAGGAGTTCATAAGTTTAATAAAAAACAGTCACCTGTCATCTATAAACTCTCACCTAAACAGTCCCCTATCACCTTTCACCTGTTCCCTAAATTATCCGTTTTTCTGCTGACTATCCGTTGTCACTTAACAAGCAAATTTTCGCAACTTGGGTAATTCCTTGAGAACTAGATTAGCCTGTTAACATTGAGTAAACTGTAATCATTTTTTGTCAAGCAATTCTTCTCTGACTAGAGATTTTGTTGACGTTTTACCGTCCTCAATACCCGCTCAAATACTCGTTCACCGTAGAAGAAAATCACCCGATCAATGGTCGTTGGTCTTTGGGATGAACGAGGGCTGATTAACATTAAATCATTCCACTGTTCGGCTAACTCACCGTTTGACTGACTGTTGATCATCCCTTCTAGCCTGAGTGGAGTTGGTTTGCTCAGTTTGGGGGTTGCTCAACAGATGCCTGGCTGAATATACTGCCTACCCTACAAGAAAACTTTGCCCAGATCAAGAGCAAGTTCGCCGATCATTTGGGCAATTCTCAAGCAAGGGTTCGCTTGGGTTCGCTAGCCCCTTATTCCCCCAATTTAGAATAAAGGTTGCTTCATTTACCATTGACACCACGATTTGCAATTAACTCCTTTAGCTATCTGTTTTGGTCACGAACGATCTGCGGCTCACCTCTGCTGCAAAAAAGCAAGTCCGGAATTTTTCAACGCTCCAAGATCAACGAAGAAATCTTACAAGTGTTGAGAAGTTCCACAGTGATCAACCGAATCCTTCGACTGGAATTTTATACCGATCTGTCGGTTCAATCCTCCAAATCTTGATGAATCGCTCCTAACAGAACAGCTTTGCTGGATTCTCACCCCAAACTCTATGCAATTATCCCATCAGAGGTTGTTTGGATAAAACGGTTTAAAATTTTTCCGAGGTGAAATACCTATTATGCTCACCCAATGTCAGCAAGAGGGCAGCTTTTTTTCCGGAACCTTCCCAGTTGAGTTCTTCTCAGTCTCGGTTGTCTCACCGATCTCAATAAGCGACTCTAGCTAAAGATTTTTAGGCTTGTAGCCTTAGCCCTAGATTTTATAATAACACCTATTTTAATACAACAAAAGGTACGAAATCTCCCGAATCGGAGTAAGACTCGGGCAAACAACCCCAAAGATCGCCATTCACTATCAATCTCGGGGTTGTTGTCTACCTGTCTATCTTAACGGGGGGGGCTGGGGGGCTATAGCACTGCCCCCATAATCTTTGATTTGGGGGTAGGTACATGGACACCCCAGGTAAAAAGCGAGGCATTCGACCTGTCCGCTTTTTACAATCTCCGTATCAATTGTTAAACTTAATGACATAGAGTCAAAACAGCCATGTTGGTATTCGAGGCTAAATTACGAGGAACAGACGAGCAGTACGTCATCTTGGATGAGATGATTAGAACTGCTCGTTTCGTGCGTAATAGCTGCCTGAGATACTGGATGGATAACAAAAGGGTCAACAGGTATGATTTGAACAAGTATTGCAAAATACTCAGAGAACAATTTGAATGGTGCAAAAAACTTTCAGCGCAAGCCTGTCAAGCTAGTGCTGAAAGGACATGGAGTGCTATCGCCAGGTTCTTTGATAATTGCAAGAAAAAGGTTCCGGGCAAGAAAGGTTTTCCTAAGTTTAAGAAGCATCAAACTCATGGCTCAGTCGAGTACAAAGTTGATGGATGGGTGTTATCGGATGACCGATTAACCATTACATTTAGGGATGGTTTCAAAGCTGGAACTTTTAGAATGTGGGGAACTCGCGATTTGCATTTTTATCAAAAAAAGCAGATTAAACGAGTGAGTGTTGTGCGTCGAGCCGATGGATATTATGTTCAGTTTTCCATCGACCAAGAGCGAAATGAACAACATAAACCCACAAATCGGATGGTAGGCATAGATGTTGGTTTAAACTATTTCTACACTGACTCTGATGGTAACAAAGTAGAAAACCCAAGGTTTTTGAGGAAAGCCGAGAAGTCTTTAAAACGCGCACAAAAACGTGTTTCTCGTAGAACTAAAGGGTCAAGAAATCGCTTCAAAGCCATTAAGAAATTAGGTAAAACGCATCTCAAGATATCAAGGCGGCGTAAAGACTTTGCGGTAAAAACTGCTTGGGCGCTTATCCTGTCGGCAGATTTGGTAGCCATTGAAGACCTAAAAGTGCGAAACATGGTTAAGAATCATCGTCTAGCTAAATCAATATCTGATGCTAGTTGGACGTTGTTTAGGCAGTGGTTGGAATATTTCGGGAAAGTGTTTAACGTGCCAGTGATTGCTGTTGCACCTCATTACACTTCTCAAAATTGCTCCAATTGCGGACAAGAAGTTAAGAAAACTTTGTCCACTCGCACACATCAATGCCCACATTGCGGTTATTTAGATGACCGTGACACAAATGCCGCCATTAATATTTTGATGAAAGCATTGCAAGGGTTAGCACAACTACCGAGGGGCACTCGGAAAGTAACGCCTGGGGATGAGATGATCCACTGCTTAGAGGGAGAAATCCCAAAAAGTAAGGTTGCTCGTAGAGCCAGGAATTCTCATCAGTAATGATGGGAATCCGCCTCCATAATCAAAGATTTGGAGGTGGAGGATGTCAAGGTTATGCACAAGCAACAGTTCAAGGTTTTCCAAAGTGCAAATGCTCTCAAGCACAATTTTGTTTCATCACTAGCTTTAGCTGGAGGTGTCGCGATCAGCTTGGGATTTATTAATATCATGCCGCTTCCAACTCATCGTTTTCAGTTTCAGCAACAAATTGGGGATCATCAACTCTCGGGCGTGTTTGAAGGAACAGACAAAAACGCCAATGGCCTGGTGGAATTATCGGAGTTAGACTCCTTTGAAGCCAGTTGGGGCGACTATTCCTGGACGAAAGAAGATTTAGAAGTCTTTAGCTGGGGAGAAAAAGCAATCAGTCAAAACCAAGAGAAAGTTTACGGTATCGAAGGACTGAACTTTTTCGCCCGAAGCCGCCAACAACTCAAATCCCAAGCTTTACAGGTTTGGAACCGACAAGTTAGCACGCCTGAAGGTTCATCCGAGAATCAAGGTGTTTACGGAATCGAGTATGCCGCCAACACACCCGATAATACCTTATTTTCTCAAGAGCAACTGCCCTTAGTCGTTAACCCCCTCCAATCTCCGGCAGATGTCTCTGTGTTGATGATGTTACTCTTGGTTGGAAGCGCAGGTTTATTGGTTTTAAATCCCTGTTTTTATGGCAACAGCCCAGACGGTAAACCCTGTTCGAGTCAAGGAAAAATTTAAAATTTGATCAACTCTTAGATCTTTGCTAGAGAACTCCTTTTGAACTGGGAATCGTTCCTGCACGTCGGGGATCAATTTCTACAGCCATTCGTAGCGATCGCGCTAAGGCTTTAAACGTCGCTTCAATAATGTGATGGGAATTAATCCCGTCTAACTGACGAATATGCAGAGTCATCAAACTATTATTAGCCAGGGCGACAAAAAATTCTCGCACAAGCTGGGTATCATAGGTGCCAACCCGTTGAGTGGGAATCTCTAAGCCATAACTCAGATGAGGACGCCCAGAAAAATCCAACGCCACCTGAATTAAAGCTTCATCCAGGGGGGCGACAAAATGACCAAACCGAGTAATTCCAATGCGATCGCCTAAAGCTTTGGCGAGGGCTTGTCCGAGCGTAATTCCGACATCCTCATTGGTGTGGTGATCATCTATTTCTAGATCTCCGACGGCTTGCACCTGCAAATCTATCAAGCCGTGAGAGGCGATTTGCTGCAACATATGATCGAGGAAAGGAATGCCTGTGTTGGCTTGACAGGTGCCGATACCGTCTAAATTCACTGTTACGGTGACATCGGTTTCCTTGGTTGTCCGTTTGACGGTTGCTGTGCGGGGACTCAAGATCAGTTAAAAGGTAAACTGTACAACTCTTATTCTACAAAACTTTCAACCTACAAGCTTACCAAGAGAAGCAGGTTTAGAGCAAGGTCGTTCACGACGGATTATTTTATGCTAACATAAGTTTATCGTGGCTCGATGCCGATAATCTATGCTTGTGTATGAAATGAAGCTGCAAGGAACCCAATACCAGTACAGAAAGTTAGACGAAGCTATCCGTACTGGTAGGTTTGTTCGTAACAGCATCATCAAAGCATGGATAAATATATCTGTTTTGAAAATACCGTCGGGCAGACGGAAATCAACGCCTCCCGAGAGACTGATCTCTGCTTGGGCGGGGAAACCCAATCCTTGTAAGTCAACTCATAGAAAGAGGAAGCCCAAATAGTGATGTTTGGAATCTCCGTTGTTTACGACGGAGAGGATGTCAATAGACTTATTGATGGAATAGTTGAAGGTATTAATAACAAACTGAAATTGCTAAAACGTTGTGGATTTGGCTTGAGGAATTTTAGTAATGCGTGAATTAAGAGCTTTACTCTTCTGGCATTTGCCTAAAAATTTAGCACAGTAACTACGGAAGACCCGAAATCTTAGACTTGTCCTCAGAAACCGGGTTGATTTAGGGCTTAATTAGCCTCAGCCTCCACTTGAATCATTTCAACATCCTCAATCGCTTGACCCTGATGGACTAAATCTTGATGATCGTTGGTACTTAAACTGACTCGCAGTTGATTTTGTCCGGGTTTGAGGGTGCTGAGATAATACCAATTCCCATAAATTCTCGTTATTTTTTCCCCATTCACATACAAGTGAGCGTGTCCTTCTCCGGGGCGGGCGTCGCGGCTGGCCTGTTCGGGGGCAAAGCGGAAATTCGAGACTTTGACTTCAAGATTCCATCCTCTAACGTTATCAGGATGAACCACTAAATCAACGGTTGGAATGGGTTGACCCTCGGGAATTTCCATCGGTTCGTGAGGGTGATTTCCCTGAGATTCGTGAGTCAGTCCTAGTCGATTTCCAGTGACAATCATCGCGATCGCCATCACAATTGTTATCCAATATTTCGCGCTCATCTCACAACGCAACTCCTCTATCTGCAACAATCGCTATAAAAGCAATAGAGGGATTGTAAGTCGCAGGTTAAAGCGCGTCAAAAGACAGGCTGTCAAAGTTCAATCTATTCAACTAAAATAGGGGCTTTAAACAACTTATAACAGCCTGTAAGCCTGTTGAAATCCAGGTTTGATCAATTCAGAGGTTCAACCCATTAAGTTTGTTAAATTTCCGCATAAGCCCGTTCAACTAAACGACGAGCCAGGGTTTGAATTCCCGTATGTTCATAATAATTGGTACTCATATCCAGGAATGCACCCAAATAGTCCAATTTGTCATCGCTAAATTCTACAAAACCTTGCAAGCTATTAGCAACATTTGTAGGGGTAATACCGCGATCGCTGACAAAATCTCCCATCCAACCGGAAACCGAAGAAAACGCTTCTCCAATAAAGCCCAACTTACTACTTTTACTCTCCCCAGGAATTGCGTCTTCCATTTCTTTGAAGCCAGGGTTTTCCTCTAAGTCTGAAGGGGAAAGTCGTTCGATCCATCCTGAAACAGCTTGTATAAAATCAGGCCCCAAAGGAATTAACCCATCAAAACAAACTAAAGCCGCCATCCGCATCAAAGCGTCCCCGCTATAATCCCCCAAAGATCCAACAAAGTCACCAATACTATCTCCCGGAATGCCATTGATCGCACAGAAACCCAATAATTCCCCAACAACTTTCAGTGAGAGATCTATCGTTTGGGCTTTGGCGGGTTTGGGAGTCAGACTCGTCAACAAACCTCCCACCAGAGGAATTTTGCCTCCCACCATATTGGCAAGGGTAGCCGTACCGATCGCCCGACCCGATCCGCTAATCGTTTGATAAAGCCACAAAGCCCGTTGATAGCCTTCTGACTTATCATTGAATAGGATTACAGCGCGATCGCGGATTTGCTGAATTAGGTCTTCGTCGTCTTCTCCGGTAACAGTACGGATAGTATTGTCAAACCCGACCAAATTATCCCATTCCCCCGGAATCACAAAATCTAGGGCGTGTAGGGCTTTAATCGTAATATTATTGTCTTTGGGAAGCTCATCGACCAACGTAATAATGGATTGGCTCACAGTCGTTTTCCTTGTTAATAGAGGGTAGTTTTCTTCAGTGAATTCAACCAAAAAAAATCGATAATTTCTATCGTTTTTCTGGCAATTTCGAGATTATTTAACTCGGGCTAAACCCGTCAGATTAAAGTTTATTAACCATTCTTCGCGATCGCTTTCTGTAAAAGAATCGGACTGAGAAGTGACTTTGACTTGATAGCGATCAGCAACTAAAATAGCGGTTGTATTTTTACCCTGAGTGACTGCGGGATATCCAGCAATCTTTTTACTACTTTCTCGAAACTTAGAAACCGCACTGGGATTACTAGCAATATCATTAATAGAAAGTAAAGCTAAATCTGTACTCCCCTGTGACAATTTAGCTTGAGCAAACCCTGATTTTTCTTGACGATAAGTAACTTTATAGTCTCCCTCACTTTTCGGGAAGAATTTGTTAAACGAGCCTCCTGAGACAGGTTCAGCCGCTATCGTTTTGTTGCCTCCTGAAGTCGGTTGACTCGTCGTTGGGGGAGCAGAAGTCGTCGTCGTCGAACTACAACCGGAAACAAACAGCGACAACGCTAACACACAGGCGATGAGAATACTCGGTAAACGTTTGAAGATCATCATCATCACTCTCTGAGAAGGTAAAGGAACGGGAAAAATTATCCCTCTATTCTAGAACTCAACGGCATCGTTGACATCTTCTTCTGGAGGGATTTAGACAGTCACCAGTAAAAAAGTCCTGTAGGGGCGGGTTCTGCAATGATCTCTGTTTCCCAGTAGTAAGTTAGGTCAACCAGCCCAACCCGATAACCGACTGGGGTGGGGGGCGGGTTTATACAGGTTATTTGTCAGAAACATACATCAATTGAGAACCCGCCCCTACAAAACTCTTGCCTGTTGCCTATTGCCTGTTGCCTATTTCAAGTTGTTGGTTGAGAAATTTACCCCATTGAGCAGCCAGAGGAATTTCTGTAAAGGGAACCCGAACCGGAGTTGCTTCAAGTTTTAACTGAAATTCCAACTCGATCTCCTTACCCTTTTCTGGGGGAGAATCCAAATCAACCGAGTGATGATCAACGACGAGCCAAATTGATTGTACATCTTCTAACGACAGGGTTTGCAGATTAATCGGGCCTGTTCGCGTGGGTTTTCCCCAAGTCAGTTCAGTCCCTTTTAAACCCAATACGGCATAGATATCATACTTGGCTTTTTCAAACGTCTTCGCCCATTCACGATAGGCTTCAACCTTTTGGTATTCATTCCAACCTGACCAGGCTAACCCAAAGAAAACAATCAGTAGCGGAAGCCATAACAAACCTCGTTCCATAGCTTACCCTGCATAAATTGGCACTCAATTCTCATTCGTTACTATATCGGGATAGATACAATGGGAGAACTACGTTATTTGTCTGGGACTCTTTCGACGAATAACCCGTAACGCAGGATAACGAATGATGAAAAGATTTTTTCTGCTGTGCTTATTCTTAATTGGGCTTGGCTGGGCCGTGTCTAGTTTCTCCGGTTTGGCTGCCCGAGGCACATATGATTCGATTGTACTAGACTTTCGCGAAGAGATTGGGCAAGCTGAGATTACGAATCAAATTCAGGCGATCGCTCAAAAGTATCAAGTGATTCCCTATCTCAACAGCGAATTCTCAACATCCGACAATATTTACATTGTTCGCGGTAACAAGCAACTGCTCAAATCCTTGAGAAAAGCTCAAGCGAAGAACACCGAATACATCGAACCCAACTATATCTACTCTATCGGTTACAGTACAGACTTCGACAACGGCGTACTCTATGATGCTGTTCCTAGCACTGATGCTGTTCCCTTTTATGGTAGCATTCCCAACGATCCCCTTTACGGTCAACAGTGGAACCTCCGCAGTATCAATATCGAAACCGCTTGGAGTGAAACTCATGGCGAAGGCGTAACTGTAGCGGTGATTGATACTGGAGTCAGTCAAGTTCCTGATTTAAAAGATACGGAATTCGTGGGCGGCTACGATTTTGTTAATGATCGCACGGAAGCGTCCGATGATAACGGTCATGGTACCCACGTCGCTGGAACGGTTGCCCAATCAACGAATAACGGTTACGGTGTGGCTGGAGTTGCCTACAACGCGAAAATCATGCCGTTAAAAGTCTTAAGCGCAGGCGGTGGCGGTACGGTTGCTGATATTGCCGAAGCGATTAAATTTGCGGCAGACAATGGCGCTGACGTGATTAACATGAGTCTTGGTGGTGGCGGTGAAAGCCAGTTAATGCAAGAGGCGATTGATTATGCTTATGACAAAGGCGTTGTCATTGTAGCGGCCGCCGGAAACTCTGGACAAAACGCAGCCGGATATCCTGCCCGTTATCCGAAAGTGATTGGCGTTGCGGCTTTAGATGCGACAGGCAAGAAAACCCCCTATTCCAATTTTGGGGCTGGGGTTGATATTGCTGCCCCGGGTGGGTTAACTGAGGGTGAAAATACAGCAGGCGGTATTCTCCAAGAAACCATTGATCTGACAACAGGCGGATCAACGTTTGCTGCATTTCAGGGAACCAGTATGGCATCCCCTCACGTTGCTGGAATTGCCGCGTTAATTAAAGCATCGGGAATTACTGAACCCGAAGATGTTGCCCGTGTGATCAAAGAATCGGCCCGCAAGGTAGAAGAAGACCCCCTCAACCATTTTGGTGCAGGTCATGTTGATGCGGGGAGTGCGGTACAACTGGCGCTAAAAGGACAAATTACCTTCCGTGACTTCTTCCGATGGTTGCGTGATAGCGGTTATCTCAATCCTCGTTTTTGGATCGATGGCGGCGCTGTGGCGTTATTACCGAAGATTGGCATGGTATTGGGTTCTTATTTATTGGCTTGGTTCCTGCGAAATTACTTCCCCTTCCAATGGAGTTTTTCCATGATGAGTGGCTTGGTTGCAGGTTCTAGCGGTTTATTTTTCCTACGAGGATTCTATATCTTTGATCTTCCTCAATGGCCGATGCGAATGATGGGAAGTTCGCTGCCAGAATTGGGAAATGCGATCGCTGGAAATAGTCTATTAAACCCGATTTTTGCTAGTGTATTTATTCCGGCAATTCTCGTTGTTTTGTTCCTCGGACATCCAACTTGGAAATGGATCGCCATTGGTACGACTATCGGGGTTGCCAGTTGTTTAGGAGTTTCGGCGTTTATTTCTCCGGCTGTTTGGGGATTGGGTTCGGGAATAGTCGCCCAAAGCTTCCTCGCCGTTAATGCTTTGTTGTGTTTAGGATTGGCGTCTTTAGCCCTAAAAGCTGAAACAAGGACAATATAAACCATGAAAATTCAAGGCAAAATTGAACACAAAGGGTTCGGAACTGGCGCTTGGGCGTTAGTGACGGATGACAAAACTTACGAACTTAAAGATGCGCCTTCTGACCTGAAAAAGAAGGGGTTAAAAGTAGAGGTTGAAGGTGAAGTTCGTGAGGATGTTTTTACGACTGCAATGATCGGCCCGGTGTTAGAAGTGAAAACCTTTAAAGTGAAGGAATAATTTCAGGGTTGGTCGTTATTGAAGGGGTTTGTAGTTGTATTTCGGTACAGCTACAGCCCTGACTACCGGATCAAAAATTCATTCCACTACAGAAACATTTCAGAGACCTCTTGACAGTCCATGACTCCGATCTGTTATAGTAAAAGAGTTTAGAACGAGCGTTCGATATAAAACGAAATGCCGAAAGTTGTTGATGCGGATCAATACCGGAAAGAGCTGCTGTACCAGTGCTTTGACTTATTTGCCGAGAAAGGATATGCTAATGTCACGACTCGTCAGATTTCCAAGGAGCTAGGGATTTCAACGGGGGCTTTGTATCACTATTTCCCCAGTAAAGAGTCTCTATTTGAGCAATTGGTGGAGGAGTTAGGACATCAGGATATACAAGTCTTGAAAGGGGCGGTAGTTGCTCAAAAAACGTTACTTGAACGGGTTAAAAAACTGGGTGAACTGTTGCTTGAAAATAGAGAATATTTGGTTAAGCAAGCAGCGATTTGGATGGATTTCTATCAATATCGTCAAGGCGAACCCATTCTAGCTAACCCGGTGTTTCGACGAATTGATCAGCAGTATCAACAGGCGATGGCTGAATTTTTAGGGATCAATGATTTGAGTAAAGCGCGATTTGTTTGGGTATTGGTTGATGGCATTTTGATCGACCAAGTGGCGACGAATGATCCGGCAATATTTACTGAACAAGTTTGGTTTTTTGTTGAGATGGTGACCGCTTACTTTGAGAAATATCCAGTATCAGAGTAGAGGTTTTAAGTCTTCCAAATTCTCTAAATCATCAAATCTTGAAACCTTAAGAGGATTTTTTGTATTTTTTTATAACGAACGCTCGGTTTGATTATTTTCAACTCAATCTTTTGGAGGTTTACGCCATGAAACTGATGAACTTACTCTCATTCAACACTTCTACTAAAACAGAAATTAAACAACCGAATTATTTTCAATTGTTGAAAGTTGCCAAGCCATTTTTAGCGATGTTAGCAGGAGATGAAAGCCTCAAACCCGTTCTAGAAATGTCGGAAGTCTTATCTAAAATGCCTGGGTCTGAGTTCACGGTAAAACAGTTAAAAAATGATCCGGTTGCGGCTGAAATGATACAGGAACGATACATGGCATCTCATAATCTCGATGAATTGTTGCAATATCCTGAAGACTCTCTCGGATATATTTATGCCTCAAAAATGAAAGAAAAAGGGTTTCGTTCAGAAGATTTGTATGCGTCTATTAGTATTAACTCCGATACCAGTTATATTGATGCACGCATTGGTCAAACCCATGATATTTGGCATATTATTACGGGATTTGAGACTTCTGAAATTGACGAAATTGGCTTACAAGCATTTTATCTCGTTCAATTTCCAAATCCGATGGCTACAATGTTAATTGCTAATGCTTTAATTGCAGTAACGCTGTTTACTCCCGAAGAATTACCAGAGTTATTGAGTGCTATCGCGAAAGGTTGGGAAATGGGAAGTCAAGCTAAACCCTTATTTGCCCAAAAGTGGGAAGAAAACTGGGAAAAACCGTTAACCCAGTGGCAAACTGAGTTAAATATTCGGCTATAATTGGTAGGGTGGGCAATGCCCACCTTCTCAAAAAATTGCTGTTGGCAGGAATAATAAGTCATCGATAAAACCTTTAGGGAAGTTTGTAACTTGCAACTCGAATGATTAATTTTCCTTCTTTTGGGTTGCGAGTAAAAATAAAAGCACCTGATGCTTCTTCACCCCCAGAGAGATAGTCTATTTGTTGTTCGCCTGCTTGTTGAATATTTTCCTCTTCGATTTGAAGTTCTGCAAGAATTTGAACAGCAGTTGCGGTTTCGCCTCCTGTATTAGAAACCGTGAAGGGAACATAAAATTGAGTTCCAAACTGGCGAATTTCTTGCTCGACTATCACGGACAAGATGGGAGGTTGATCTTCTTGAACTTTCCATTGATAAAGAATCAGAAATATTAGCAATCCTAGAATAGAAATTGCGAGTCCAAAGCTTAAACGTTCAGGAAAAGAACGACGTTCAATCGGTTGGGAATGGGGATAACTTTCACTCATACGGCTAAACGTCCTGCTGCACCACCAATACTTGCGGGAAGTCCTAATAAAATAGTATAACGCATCCAGAGAAACCACGGATCAGCGAAACTTAATTTTTGAAAAAACAACAACATTAGAACGGAAGCTATCAGAGAAACCAAGTAAGAAAAAATCGTTTCACTTTCGGGGGATTGAAAGAGTCCTTGGTGCTGTCTACGTTCTTTCTGTCGAGAAAAACCAGCCACGAAAACAATCATATAGGAAATGAGTAAAGATGCAAAAATAATGGCAATTAGCCAAGGCGGAGAAGACGCAACGCCTAATTCCGTGACTTCATCTGTCGGTGCAATACTAAAAGCAATAATCATGGCTCCCGTAATTGTTCCGCCTAAGTCGGATAATGTATCATTTACTCTTGCTTTTTTAGAGCTTGTTTTGAACGTAGAATGTTTATTTTTATCTTGATGATCTGAAGAATTATTCTGGTCATCTTCACTCAAAATTAATCGACTCAAAGCCACACCGATTGCAAAAGGAACACTCTCGAATATAATTTTGCCAAGTGCTTCTTCTAAAGACGTTTGTAAGGTAATTCGCTGCAACAGAATCATAATCAGGGTAGCACAGACAACTGCAATTGCCAAAGCTTCTATACTCTCAAAAAAAGCATCACTGAAGGTCTTTCGTTTTTTTCGCCGAAAGCCTTCAATCCGATTAAAAAATAAAACAACACAGTAGGTTACTGCTAAAATACAGAGCATCAAAGGAGGCTGTAAATAAGAACCTGCTTGCCAAACTTCAAAGGTATATAGTAACGGAATTCCAAATAGGAAACCTCCGGCTGCTCCTCGAATAATATCATTAATTTCTTTTTGCCAGACGGGATTTAGTCGTAGATTATGGATCTTTTTGATCATTGACTCAATTCGTCAACCGTGATGTGAGTTTTTCCTCTCCTTGAGATCGACTGAGATTAATCGCTTGATCTGAGTAGAGATAATCTTTTTATTATACCCCGACTAAAATTGCTTGTGTTAATCAAGTTAGAGTTGGTTTACTGTAAAGCATTGGCCTGACTCTATCTTATCAAATAGTCCATAGGGCTGAATTGTATTAAAATTTATTCAATAAAAAGATCAAGAATCCCTAGATAAAATTCACTGAATAAGATAATTTAACGATCAAAAAAATCGGCTAACCTGAGTTAATTTTGGGTGAATCAAAGTTTGATAATGTTCTTTAATGACATCACTCCTTAAATCAGGGATGAACCGAAAATCTTCAGTTTCTCAAAGAAGCGGCTGATTGATTCACAAGTCGTTGACTGTAGATGACGATATACAAAATTAGGCAAACCAATGATAAACTAATTTATCTGATTCTCTAAAATTTTTGCAGTACACTTAAAAAAAAGTAATACAGAGCAATGATCAACCGGAACAGAATCAACTCAAAAAAGGAGCGTCAAGCCTCTCAGCGTCGCCTTTTGACAACATTGAAACGCAGTTTAAGTAGCAGTTATGGGCTATTGTTACTGTTAATTCCGCTTGTACCAACTCTAGCGATCGCAGGAGAAGAAGCGACAACCAAGCCATCAGGATTTCTCGGTTTGCTGGATGCGGTGTTTTCCCAGATGGTGAACTTTCTCGCCCAAATCTTCTTCTTGGAAATCTTCGGTTTTCCCTTTATTGTATTGTGGTTGATGATCGGGGCAATTTTCTTCACACTGCGGATGGGTTTTGTCAATATTCGCGCCTTTAAACACGCAATTGATGTCGTCACAGGTAAATATGACGATCCCAACGATGAAGGGGATGTTTCCCACTTCCAAGCCCTCGCTACCGCCCTCTCGGGAACCGTTGGACTGGGAAATATTGCTGGGGTTGCGATCGCGGTACAAGTCGGTGGCCCTGGGGCGATTTTTTGGATGACGCTTGGCGGCTTTTTTGGGATGTCGAGTAAATTTGTTGAATGCAGTCTCGCCCAAATGTATCGCCGCATCCAACCGGATGGCACCGTTGCAGGCGGACCGATGTATTATCTATCCAAAGGCTTAGGTGAACGAGGTTTACGCCCTCTCGGAAATGGACTGGCGATATTATTTGCTATTCTCTGCATTTTAGCCAGTATGGGCGGCGGAAATATGTTCCAGGCGAACCAAGCTTATGCCGCATTAGCCGGGATTATTCCGGCTTTACCCAATTGGGTTTTCGGATTAGTTGTAGCGGCATTAGTTGGGTTTGTAATTATTGGGGGAATTCATCGAATTGCATCGGTTACGGCGAGATTAGTTCCGGCAATGGCAGTCATTTATGTATTGGTTTGTTTGTGGATTTTATTAAGCAATTTCACCGAAATTCCGGCGGCATTCGGCACTATTATTACACAAGCTTTTGCTCCCGAAGCGGTTGGCGGCGGGTTTATCGGAACATTAGTTCAAGGGGTGCGACGCAGTGCTTTTTCTAACGAAGCCGGAATGGGTTCAGCCGCGATCGCCCATTCAGCCGCCCGTACCGATGAACCGTTACGAGAAGGAATTGTCGCCTTACTTGAACCGTTTATTGATACCATTGTCATCTGCAATTTAACAGGTTTAACGATTGTGATTACAGGTGTTTATCGCAATACCAATGCTGCCGAATTAAATGGCGTTGAATTGACGGCGGCGGCGTTTAGTTCGGTGATCAGTTGGTTTCCAATTATTTTAGCCATTGCAGTCGTTTTATTTGCTTTTTCAACGATGATTTCTTGGAGTTATTACGGCGAAAAAGCTTGGGGTTATCTGTTTGGTGCAGCCAGTTCTATTATTTATAAAGCCATTTATGTCGCCTGTGTGTTTATTGGTTCAGTTGTGAATTTAGGCTCAGTGTTGGATTTTAGCGATATGATGTTGCTCGCAATGGCATTTCCTAACTTGCTAGGCTGCTATATATTATCAGGAAAACTCGCATCTGCACTCAGCGATTATATGAACCGTCTCAACTCAGGACAAATGCCTGTTTATTCTCGCGAAACCTCTAGTTAATCTCTATTTTTCTGTAAAGGCGTGCCATCAGCACGTCTCTACAGCCGCCAATTTATTCCTAAAGTTAGAGAAAATCTTGACGATTTATCGAAGTTCCCTCAAACGATAGATGAAAAACCTTGTGCTTTTTTGGTGTAATGGTTGTGATGACACCAGAAAAAGGTTTTTATTTATGCCTAAGATCAATATTGGTTTAACAGACGAACAACGTCAAGGTGTGATTGAATTATTGAATGTTGGTTTAGCAGATATGTATCTGCTGTTAATTAAAACCAAAAAATATCATTGGGATGTAATTGGGCCTCAATTCCGCACGCTACATGAACTGTGGGAAGAACACTACGAAGCTTTAACTATCAGTATTGATGCTACAGCCGAACGTACACGGATGTTAGGCGGTTATCCGATTGGTACTGCACAAGGATTTTTAGATAAAGCAAGCATTCGAGAACACGCTGGAGATTTGCCGAATGCGAGCGAAATGGTACTACGTTTAGTCAACGATCACGAACAAGTTATTCGGAATTTACGCGAAAATATTGATCGCTGTTCTGAAGAATTCCATGATGAAGGAACGGCTGATTTCTTAACGGGATTGATGGAACAACATGAAGAAATGGCGTGGATGTTGCGTTCTTTCCTAGAGGGAGAACAGTTAGAACCGAGCGGCAAAATTCCGAGCGATCGCATTAAAGCTGGAATGAAGTAAGATTCAGGTGCTAATACCAATTAGGCTGGAATTAGTGATTGATGCCTAATTTAAGCTTGAAGTTTGGAGTCAGAAACTTTGAGTCTGGCTTCAGACTTTTGAAAATCATTCGGTTCATCTCAAACTAGACATTTTCATCAAAAACGCATGGTTCCATTAAAAGACGAAAATCCGATTCACATTACACCAATTGTTACCTATGTTCTCATTGGTTTAAATGTTCTGATATTTTTGATCGAGTTAATTTTATCACCGGATCAACTGAATAATTTCTTTCATCTCTTTGCCGTTGTTCCCCAAGAGTTATCCGCCAGTTTTAACGGAATTTCAGTTCATCAACCTGTTCCTGAGTTTTTGACTCTGTTTACCTCTCAGTTTCTTCACGCTAGCTTTATTCACGTTGGCTTTAATATGTTATTTCTGTGGATTTTTGGAAATAACATCGAAGAAGAACTTGGAGGCGTTAAATTTATCATTTTCTACTTAACTTGTGGGGCTTTGGCAGCTCTTTCTCAATATATTTTAGCAACAGAATCAGCGATTCCTTCTTTGGGGGCGAGTGGTGCAATTGCTGGGGTAATGGGGGCTTATATTCTGAAGTTTCCCAAAGTGAGAATATTAACCTTAATTCCTCTGGGAATCTTCTTTTACACTATCCGAGTTCCCGCCTTTCTTTTCTTAGGATTTTGGTTTGTTCAACAAGCTTTTAGCGGAATTTCTATGTTAGAAGTTCAAACCGCAGTCGGAATGGATAGCGGCGGTGTTGCCTATTGGGCGCACGCAGGCGGCTTTATCTTTGGTGCAGTATTAGCGTTCTTATTAGGGTTATTTTCCCGCACCTCTTACAACGAAGATTCGATAGTAGATTGGTAGTTTAATAGCAATTAAAACTCTCTTTTAAATCGCTACAAAAATTAGAGTTTTTACCTGTATCCCAACAGTCCAAAGGACATGATAAACTCATGTTCTTTTTTCTTGATTAATTTCATCCGATCACTGCGATCGCACCCATTTTCTAAACTCTCGCATTCTCGCATTTTCACCTTTCTGCAAATCTGGGGTGATAAATTTTCTTAACTCTTTTACCGGAAAGGATTCAAAAGCCAAACTGGTTTCTGACTCGATATATTCTTTCCCATCCTGTAATAAATGAACGCTCAAGTTTCCATTTCGCCAACGCCAAACCTCGGGAATACCCAGTTCCGCATAAATAGCCATTTTATCCATTGAAGAACTACTTAAATCAATTTCAATCACCAAGTCCGGTGGCGGATCGGTGCGGAGATCAATATTTAACTTTCCGCGAACTTTGGCTTCATTCTGAATATAAAAACATTCATCCGCCTCTTTACCCGCTTGTTTCGGTTGCGATCGCCATGTTGTTGACTTCAAACCCCGAATTTCCAACCCCAATTCTTCCGAAAGAACAACCACCAACCTTCCCAGCGTCCAACTGTAAGTTTCATGTTCGGGTAGAGGTGTCATTAATTCTAACGTTCCTTTATAATAAGTTAGTCTGGGAGTCGAACGCTCTGCAAAAATCTCCAATAGTTTTTCGTAGGTTTCCCAACTGACATCATATAAAATTAGCTGATAATCTACAGAATTGGGAGGAGAGGGGATTGCTTGAACCATAATAATTTAGATAATGTTAAGTAGGGTGGGTGAAATTAATCCGTTAGTGTTTAAGCAATTAAATTATCGTTTCTCACCCTACAACTTACCAAATTTCTTGAAGATTGAGAATAAAAGCCGGTAAAACATCTTCTCCCGATAACATTGTTGGAGACTCTAACACCTGAACCTCTTGATTTGGGCGATAGATTTCGACTTGACGAGATTGAGGGTTAATTAGCCAACCTAGACGAGTCCCATTCTCAATATATTCTTTCATTTTATCTTGAAGTGTTTTTAAGCTGTCACTCGCCGAACGCAATTCAATCACAAAATCAGGACATAAAGGAAGAAATTTTTGGCGTTGTTCCGCAGTTAAACTTTCCCAACGTTCTAACGTTATCCAAGCAGCATCGGGAGAACGATCTGCACCATTGGGGAGTTTAAAACCCGTAGAAGAATCAAAAACTTTACCCAATTTATTTTCTTGATTCCAAAACCAAAGTTTAGCCGTTAATCCCGCATTATAGCTTCCCGTTTCTCCCCCCGTCGGTGACATGATGACTAAATCTCCATTATAATTTCGTTCAAATTTCAGATCCCGGTTATTCTGACAAAGCTGAAAGAATTGCTCATCTGTCAGTTCAATTGATTCTAGGTTCAGAGTGAAGTTTGTCATGGGGATGAATCAACTCAACGCTATTTATTAGTATAAATTATAAGATAGGCGATCGCGAAGCGTGTCGGAGGCGATCGCCTCTAACCCACCCGACAACTCAGTAGGGGGGGTGAGATTAAGCAGTTAATGTTTAACCAATTAAATTATCGTTTATCACCCACCTTACAAACGTGGTTTTGGTTCGGAAATGGTTCGCCCTAATTCTTGAGCGGTTTCTATCCATTCTTGCATGATAACTTCTACATTTTGCAACGCTTCCTGATAGGTTGAACCATCAGCCATACATCCGGGTAGTTCGGAAACCTCTGCAATAAACGCTTCATCTTCTGAACTCCAGAAAACGTTCCCACTTGTCGTTCGGTCATTTCACACTCAAATTGTCCAGGATTTTCATCACACTGTCTCGTCTTTTAGGAAAGCTTTACTGTAGCTTTATTAGATTCCTTTGAAATTTTACATAGAGTCCTAGTTTTCCTGATATATCAATTGATATCATGTCATCAAATTTAAAATATTCAGTTAAGCTATTTCAGGAGAATGTTAAGTGAAAAGCCGCTTTTTTGTTTCCCTAAGCAGTTTGATTGCAGGTACAATAATGCTTGCAACTGCACCTGCCGAAGCAAATGTTTTCTATGATATGCAGTTCTTTAATGAGGCGGGAGAGTTAGTCGGTACGGGAGAATTCAGCCATGATGATACTCCTTTTGAAGGAGATGCTCAACAATGTATAAGTGTGATTAGGCCTGCAAATACACCTCCATTTGGACCTGTATTAACACCGATATGCAGTGAATCTATAATATTTGAACGGAGCGAGAATGTTTTTAGATTGAATACTTTTTCAACAACAATAGGACTTGGTTTCAATCCTGAGTATCTCTTCTGGCGTCCCTTTGATGCTCAACGGGTTGCTGGTATTTTTGTCAGTGGCGCATCCTCCCCATTTAATCCTTTTCCATCATTGTCATATAGCGATTCTGTGTGGGGTGGTAGCGGTAGGTTCACTTCTGCTGCGATGACCGCAACAACATGGTCATTCAGGGTCGGTTCTCCATCTGATGGGTCTGGAACCTGGACTGCTACTCGTCGTTCTACTGTTTCTATTCCAGAAACGACCCCTGTAGTCGGTTTGTTAGCCCTGGGAGGAGTTGGTTTGATGATGGTGTCTAAGCGTCAGTCCTAATCAAAACTGATAAAGATAAAAGAGACGCAACCAACAAATGATCGCGTCTCTACAGGGTTAATTAGGGTTAATTAACGTTTTATGGGATTTTATTCGACGCCTTCGATGCGGTCTTCAATCTCCTGATACAACTCGCGGAGACGATCTAAATTGCTGTCATCTGTCTCCCAATATCCCCGTCCATTCGCTTCTAATAACGTTGTTACCATGCGACGGAACGAATGAGGATTGAGGTTCAACAAACGCTGTTGCATCGCCTCATCTTTGATGAAGGTTTCATTGGTTTCTTCATACACCCAATTATCAACAGCACCCGCAGTTGCACTCCATCCCACCGTATTAACGAGGCGTTTTGATAACTCACGAACCCCCTCATAACCGTGAGATAACATCCCTTCATACCACTTGGGATTTAACATTTTTGTCCGCGCATCTAACCGCACGGTTTCTGATAGAGTACGAACCTGGGCATTTGCAGTCGTGGTATCGGCAATATACGCCGCAGGTTTCTTCCCATCTTTGCGTAAACTGCTGATCACTTTTGTCGGATCAGAGTCAAAATAATGGGAAACATCCGTTAAACTAATCTCGGAAGAATCCAAGTTTTGGAAAGTAACTTCTGCGGTTTTTAACGCCGACTCAAACACTTGGCGGTTATCATCCATCATCCCCGGATTATCCGAATTAAACGCGAAAGATTTGCGCTTCAGATACATTTCTTGCAGTTCTTCTTCCGATTCCCAAGTGCTATTTTCAACCGCTAAGTTGATGTTAGAAGAATAGGAACCCGACGCATTAGAAAACACCCGTGTTGCCGCCTGACGCAAATTAATTCCCAATTCTTCCGCTTGTACTAAAGCGTGTTTGCGAACAAAATTCATCTCTAACGGTTCATCAGCTTCTGCTGCCATTTTCACCGCTTTATCTAACAAATTCATCTGGTTGATGAACAAGTCGCGGAACACACCGGAACAATTAATCACCACATCAATACGCGGACGCCCTAATTCTTCTAGGGGAATTAACTCCAATTTATTCACTCGTCCTAACGCATCGGGAACAGGTTTAACGCCTACCATCCACATCACTTGGGCGAGGGATTCTCCGTAGGTTTTAATATTATCGGTTCCCCACAATACGACTGCAATAGTCTCTGGATAATTACCGCCATTTTCAATTTTTTGACGGGCAATTAATCGTTCCACAACAATCGCCGCAGACTTCACCGCAGCAGCAGTTGGAATGGACTGGGGATCGAGGGCGTGCATATTTTTACCCGTCGGTAAAACGTTAGGATTCCGAATCGGATCGCCTCCTGGCCCAGGGAGAATATATTCCCCTTCTAATGCCCGTAATAATGCCCCTAATTCGTTATCTGCACAAACTTGTTGTAAGCAGAATTCCAAATATTCAAACAGGGGTTTGAGGGCTTCGGTGTCTACTTTTGTATAGCCAAATTGATGCAAGGCTTCGATCCAGGGTTCCTTTTTACCCATGTTGAAGAAGTTGAGTTTAGAAACTTTAGAAACTCGTCCTTCTGCATCGGTTTTTTCTTGAACTAACGCGGCAATTGCTGCCCTTGAAGCTTCAGTAATATGCTGCAATAATTCCACATCAGCTAAGATGCCATTGTCATTATTGCGGTAAATTTCTTCGAGATTGCGGTTAATACTATCGGCGATAATATGAGGCAAACTCAACAGCCCCTCTTCTTCGCGATCTAAACTGGCAATATTAACTAAAGTGGCGATCGCTTCTTCTGCGGTGGGCGGCTTACCAATAACGTGTAAACCACAAGGCAATAAACGCGACTCAATTTCCATCAAGCGGCGATACACTTGCCCGACTACATTATCCCGTTCTTCTGCCGAAAGTTCAGCCGCATCACATTCGGGCAAATTCACATCTTGATCGAGGTTAACTGTCCGAGATTTTTCGATAATGGTGTTGACAATTTGCACTCCTCGCCCACTATCTTTTAACGTTTGATAGGAACCAATTAACTCGTTTAATTCCTGCAAACCTTTGTACAAACCCGCATTTTCCGCAGCAGGCGTTAAATAAGAAATCGTAGCAGCATAACTGCGGCGTTTAGCAATGGTTGCTTCACTGGGATTATTGGCAGCATAATAATAGATATTGGGGATGGTGCCAATTAAATTATCGGGGTAACATTCGCCCGACATTCCCATCTGTTTTCCGGGCATAAATTCTAACGATCCGTGTGTTCCGAAATGCAGCACGGCATCGGCTTGCCAAACCTGTTCTAAATAGGTGTAATAAGCAGCAAAACCATGATGAGGACTCGCGGAACGAGAGAACAACAACCGCATCGGATCGCCTTCATATCCAAAGGTGGGTTGTACACCAATAAACAGATTACCAAACTGTTTTCCGTAGATGAGTAAATTCTCGCCATCGGTGTTTAAATGCCCTGGAGGTGGTCCCCAATTTTCGTTCAACCGTTCATAATAAGGGGTTAAACGTTCGTATTGTTCCACCGACATTCGATAGGCAACATTCAATTCCGGGCTTTGATATTGGGCGGTGGCGTCGTGGATGACTTCTTGCATTAATTGTTCGGCAGACTCCGGTAATTCCGGGAGATCATAACCGTTATTTTTTAACGCTTGCATCACTTCATAAATGGAACCAAATACATCTAAATAAGCTGCGGTTCCAACGTTTCCTTTATCGGGCGGGAAACTAAAAATGGTGATGGCAATTTTCTTCTCAAGTTTGGGTTTTTTCCGCAGGTTTGCCCATTTCATTGCCCGTTGGGCGATCGCTTCGATCCGATCTTGCAGGGCGATCGCTTTTCCTGTTGCCCCATCTCGCCCTGAGACGATAATGGGTTCAATGGCGCCATCCAACTCAGGAATGGCAATTTGTAACGCCACCTGGATCGGGTGTAAGCCTAAGTCGCTGCCTTCCCATTCTTCGGTGGTTTGGAAGACAAGCGGTAACGCCACCATGTAGGGACAGTTGAGGCGTTTTAACGAGTCTATCGCTTTTGGATGATCTTGACGAGCCGGGCCGCCAACCAGGGCAAACCCGGTTAGGGAAACAACGGTATCGACTAAGGGCTGGGGTTGAATGCCTTTCGGGGGGGTATCCCAGAAATATTCATCGACGGGTTTGGAGAAGTCTAAACCGCCTGCAAACACGGGAATAACGCGGGCGCCCATCGCTTCGAGTTCCTGTACCATTGCCACATAATGGGCGTCATCTCCTGTGACTAAATGGGTGCGTTGTAAGACTAAACCAACGCAAGGGGCGAGGGGATCTTTTTGATCTTCGCTAATATCATCTCGGCTGTTATACCACTGCAAATATTCGGTGGCATTTTCATACATTTTCGGGGCTAAAGGATGCCAAATTCCCATGTCGGGATAAACGACGGGATCGGCATATTTAAACTCACTATCTTTTAAGACGTATTTATCGGCTAACATTAACAGGAAGTTCTCCAAGTTTTCGGAAGAACCGCCTAGCCAATATTGGAAAGACAGCATAAAATTACGAGCATCCTGCGCCTTCTCAATGGGCATATATTTGAGAACTTTCGGCAGGGTTCGCAATAGTTTTAACATCCCGTCTTGGAAGGAAGAACCGGATTTTTCCTTCCGTTTTTTCATAAATTGAGCGATCGCACTTTTGCTTTGTCCCAGTTGCGCCATTGAAAAGCTACCCATTTTATTCAGGCGCATCACTTGGGGCATAGACGGGAAAACCACCGCCACATCTAGGTTATCGCGATGGGGAGTAACGGCTTCTACGACTTTTTCAGCTAAATCTTCAATGAAAATCAGGGAAGCAATAAAGATATTGGCTTCGGCGATGTCTTTTTTTAAGTCTTCATAGTTTTTGGGGTTTCTCAATTCTTCAATCAAATAACCACTGATTTCTATAGCGACATGGGGGTTATTTTTATTGATAGAATGCACCGCCGCAGATAATGCGCTTTGATATTGTGCTTCTAACACAACATAGACGACTTTGAGGAGTGATCGTCCATTCAAATTATCGGGTTTGATGTGTCTAACAGTGGGATTAACGTATGTAAACATATAAATCTTGCAGTCCCTTTGAGTCGGCTTTCTTTAAATTGAAAAGGTCAGGCTTGGCTGAAAATTGAAACAGATCTTGCGGAAGAAATGTAAGCATAAATAGAGTCAATAGTCAACCCCTTTCGCTTACATTGGGATGTGCCGATTGCTGTTTCTGGGTTCGGGTGCTTGGGATTAGAAACCTTCAGTGTTGGATTTCTCCTCAACTTTTGCAGTTTCTTAATGGCCACTTTTGCAGATGGAATAAAAGATTAGGGGCATCCCAAAGCGCAGTATTGCCTATTTTTATCCGATTGCATCCAATGGCACTATGAGTATTGTTAGCAGAAAACGTTAACTTGAAACCCTTTTTCGCCGGAACTGACATAATTCGACAAGAAAATCTAAATTTTTCTTAACAAAACTTGACATTTTGTGAGTGATTACTCTAAGGATTAGATAACAAAAATTAACTTGACAAAAAATTAAAAATATGTATTAAACTCAAAAGAGATGTAAGATCGCCCCGAAAACCACTTTCAAATTGCAACTTATTTGCAATAAAATCTCAAGGGGGAATTTTGAACAGTGATTGGTCATAGATGATCGCAAAAGTAAGATGTGGTAAAATCCGATTGGCGATGTCAACTCCTAGACCGTTAGGATTACTGCTGAGTTTATGTTTGTTGTTGACTGCTCATTTTTCAGTCAGAGAAACCTTCGCCCAAACTCCGACAAACAACTCATACACCCAGGCGGAAAGTCTCTACAAAGAAGCTTTACAGCTTTTTCGACAGGGAAGCGCTTCCGACTTTCAACAAGCGCTAGAAAAGTTAGAAGCGGCATTGATTTTATGGCAAAATCTTAATGAACCGCTATGGGAAGCTAACACCTTATTAGCGATCGGGCGCATTGACTTTGCATTAGGAAATCAATCAAAAGCGCTAGACTATTACCATCAAGCGTTAACTGTACTTGAACCTCTGAGTTTAACGTCTCCTAGCGATGATGTTCTTTATATTAAAGCAACCACGCTGAATAATATTGGTTCGGTTTATGATGTTTTGGGAGAACAACAAAAGGCTTTAGAGTATTATACTCAAGCTTTAACACTTAGACAGCAACTTCAAGATACAGTCGGAGTTGCGACAACCCTCAACAATCTGGGTTTAGTTTACAATAATTTGGGAGAATTTGAACAAGCCTTAACTTCTCTTAATCAAGCTTTATCTATCTTAAAAACTTCAGAAAATCAAGTCGCCCTCGCCACCACACTTAATAATATTGGCAGCGTTTATGATAATTTGGGCGACAGACAAAAAGCGATAGATTATTATAATCAAGCCCTATCTTTAATTAAACCATTGGGCGATCGCAATGGGGAAGTGACTCTGATTAATAATATTGCAAAAATCTATGACGCTTGGGGAGAAAAACAAAAAGCCCTAGATTATTTTAATCAAGCCCTAGAGATTTTAAAAACCACTGGAAACCGTCAGGGAGAAGCGATTATTTTCAGTAATCTCGGTTTTTTGTATGACTCTTTAGGCGATCGCCAAACTGCGATAAACTATTACAATCAAGCCTTAGTAATTGCTAGAGAAGTCAGTCATCGGTTAACCGAAGCGACAGCGTTAAATAATCTGGGTTTAGCTTATGATGGGTTGGGAGAAACCGAAACCGCCCTCGACTATTATCATCAAGCGTTACCCCTGTTAGTTGAAATGGGAAACCGCAACGGAGAAGCGGGAATTCTCAACAATATTGGCACCCTGTACGACAATCAAAACCAACACCAAAAAGCCTTAGAATATTATAACAAAGCCTTGCCGTTATTTCAAGCCACAGGCAACCGTTCGGGAGAAGCAACCACACTGACAAATATCGGTGAAGTTTACGACGATCTCGGAGACAGCCCGAAAGCGATAAACTATTACAATCAAGCTTTATTATTAAGGCGGGAAGTAGGGGATGTTAGCGGGGAAGCGGCGACACTTTATAACTTAGCAACCGCCCAACAAAAGCAGGGTAATTTGACAGAAGCTTTGGTGAATATTGAAGCCTCATTGAAAATTGTTGAAGAATTACGGGGAAAGATTGCCAGTTCAGACTTAAGAACCTCTTATTTTGCCTCAATACAAGATTTATACCAGTTTTATATTGATTTATTGATGCAATTCCATCAGCAAAACCCGACTCAAGGTTACGATGGTAAAGCGTTACACGCCAGCGAGCGCTCTCGGGCGAGAACGTTATTAGAAATTTTGACAGAAGCGAATATCGATATTCGTCAGGGCGTAGAACCCCAACTGTTACAACAAGAAAGAACCCTACAAATACAGCTTAACCGTTTAGAAAAACAACGCCTACAACTCGCAAACAGTAACGCCAGTCAAGCCCAAAAATCAGCCGTACAAAAACAGATCGATCAATTATTACAAGATTATCGCCAACTGACTGAAAAAATTCGCAGCAGTAACCCCAACTATGCCGCCCTAACCCAACCTCAACCCCTCACCTTAGAACAAATTCAACAACAGATTCTCGACGAAGAAACAATTTTGTTACAATATGCTTTAGGAAAAGAACGCAGTTATGTTTGGGTGGTTAGCAAAAGTAAAATTAGCAGTTATCAACTCCCGGAACGCAGCAAAATAGAAACCGCAGTTCGTAATTTTATTCTAGCACTTCCCTACCAAGAAAGAGCCAACCGCATTGTCAACACCGCCAATGTTTTAAGTGAATTAATTCTGCAACCCGTAGCGACGGAGTTGGATAAAAAACGCCTCTTAATTGTGGCAGATGGGGCGTTACAATATGTTCCCTTTTCGGCGTTAACGTTAACCCCAGAAAATTATCAACCGTTAATTTTGCAACATGAAATTATCAATCTCCCCTCGGCTTCAACGCTGGCTATTATTCGCCAACAAACCCAAAACCGCCAACCCGCTACAAAAACAATTGCAATTTTAGCCGATCCTGTCTTTAGTTTAGACGATGAACGCCTCAAACAACAATCAACCTCTCAACCCGAAAATTTACCCGTAGAAATTCAACAACTATCTCGGGCGGCGTCTGAAGTCGGAATAAACTGGCAACGACTACTGGGAACTCGCCGAGAAGCTGAGACTATTATATCATTAATTCCCGAAAAAGAACGGAGTCAAGTGTTTGATTTTCAAGCCAGTCGAGAAGCGGCTATTAACCCTCAATTAGCCAATTATCAAATTATTCATTTTGCAACTCATGGCTTTGCAAATACCGAAAATCCTGCGTTATCGGGGTTAGTCATGTCATTGGTTGATGAAGGGGGAAATTGGAAAAATGGCTATTTGCGACTCAATGATATTTTTAACCTCAATTTACCCGCAGAATTGGTGGTATTAAGCGCCTGTCAAACCGCTTTAGGTGCTAATATTCGGGGTGAAGGTTTAGTGAGTTTAACCCGAGGGTTTATGTATGCAGGTACACCGAGAGTCATGGCAAGTTTGTGGTATGTTGATGATGCGGCGACTGCTGATTTAATGTCAAAGTTTTATACAAAATTATTACAAGAAAAGTTATCTCCCCTGGCAGCATTAAGATCCGCACAACTGGAAATGTGGCAAACTCAACAATGGAATTCTCCCTATTATTGGGCGGCGTTTACCCTTCAGGGCGACTGGAAATAATATTATGTCCAGTTGATTAATTCTGTTATGGGGCGGGGCGGGTTTATCTCAATCTTTGAGTAGTAGTAAAGATTTTGTCGAACCCGCCCCTACTTTATTTAATTCGATTAAAATTTGGGCTGAATAACAGTATTTAAACTCGCTTCCATTAAGCCTTTTGTTTGACCCGAAATACTATAAACCAACGCTTCTCGATAAACCCGTTGGGCGTGATGTTGGCTTAAATTTGCCGCCCCACTGGATGCAATAACCGCCCCATGACTGCAACGAACCGCTAAATTAATCGCCCAAGCCCTGAGTTGATATTTTTCCGCCAAACTCAGAGAAGGATTTTCTTGTGCTTGCTGAATTTTTGTCCGACATTGATTGAGTTCTTCCATTAATATATTAACAGTTTCCTGAATAAAAGTAAACCCTTTTTTATCAAAAGCTGTTTCTAAAATATCCAGCCCCGCCCTCGCACATCCGAGCGCAAAAAAACTCGCTTTCAAAGCATTTTTATCATCATTTTCTGTTATCCAACCCGCAGGTTTAATAGAAACAACTTTTTCAGACGGTAAAAACCATTGCGTTAAACTCGCACTAACAGTATTTGTAGACGTCATCGCACAGAGAGACATCGGGGAACTGAGTTTAATTTCACCCGGCGAAGTGTTTAGATTTTCTAACGGAACTAAACCAAAAACCGCCCGTCCATCGGGTAAAGTTGCGGCGATAATAAACTCTTGAAAAATAGTCCATCCCGTTACCCAAGGAACATTTCCATTTAGTTCATATCCGCCCGAAACTTCTTTAGCAATAATTGTCGGTTTCCCACTCCGTCTAAGCTGAGAAAAACCTACCCCAACTGTTATTTTTCCATAACTCATGTCAGGAAGATAAGCATCTTGAAGTGCAGAATTTGAACTCTGCATTAACATTCCGGCTGCACTTTGATGTTGAGTTTGTAGAAACGCTAACGCCCCCGAATATCGGGCAATAAGTTCTTGAAATTGAGCAAAATCTTCCGCACTCACTTGTTTTCCGCCCCACTGTTGGGGAACTCGTAAACCCAACACACCCAAATTTCCTAACCCTTGAAAAGCTTGTTGAAGTAAGTCAGGAGAAGTATCGATTTCATTGGCAATAGAAGCAACGGAAGTTTGTAAGTAGGCTTCGGTTTGTTGGAGAAAATCAGACACGTTGAACACCAAGATAGTCAGCTATTCTTTATGTTGTGACGCAAAACGCCCGAAATTGCAAGCCCAGACAACACGATCTCAATTTATTATTGATTCGATCTAACGTCCTCAGACTTTGCTATAAAGTAGGTTGGGTTAAACGAAGTGCAACCCAACACATCCATAGAAAAAGGGAAACAATAATGTTGGGTTTCGTTGCCTCAACCAAACCTATAAAATTGGCGCTACGATTAACACAAATCTCTTTAAGAATAAAAAGTAGGTTGGGTTAAACGAAGTGCAACCCAACAAATCCATAGAAAAAGGGAAACAATAATCTTGGGTTTCTTTGCCTCAACCCAACCTATAAAATTGGCTACAAAATTGGCGATCGCGATTGGTAGAGGGAATAAAAAGTAGGTTGGGTTAAACGAAGTGCAACCCAACAAATCCATAGAAAAAGGGAGAAGATAATGTTGGGTTTCGTTGCCTCAACCCAACCTACAAAATTGGCGATCGCGATTGGTAGAGGCAATAAAAAGTAGGTTGGGTTAAACGAAGTGCAACCCAACACATCCATATAAACAAAGAAAAGATAATGTTGGGTTTCGTTGCCTCAACCCAGTTGACAAAATTAGTGCTACGATTAACACAAATCTCTTTAAGTGTTGCAAAGCTCGATCATGCAGATTAAAGTCGAAATTCCCGACGAATTGGCGATGCGGTTAAGTTCATTGCAAGAGCAGTTACCACAAATTTTAGAACTGGGTTTGCGGGAATGGAGTGCGGATGCTCAATCTGGATTTTCTGGATTAGCAGATGTGTTAGAATTCTTGGCAAATCTTCCCACCCCAGAGGAAATTTTGGCGTTGAAGCCGTCGGAAGCATTACAACAACATATCAACAATTTGCTGGAAAAAAATAGAACAGTTGGGTTGACGCCTGAAGAGGAACGTTCATGGCAACAATATGAATATATTGAACATTTGGTGCGGGTGGCTAAGGCAAAAGCATTGCTGAAACTTAAGGAAGCTAAAGAATGAGCAAGGCTTATGTTTCTGCTGCTCTCAGACGCTTGGTTTGCGATCGCGCTGATTTTGCTTGTGAGTATTGTTTGATACCAGAAATTTCTGTTCTTGTACCCCATGAAATCGATCATATCATTGCGGAAAAGCACGGTGGACAAACGAACGAAAATAATTTGGCGTTGGCTTGTACAATCTGCAACAAATATAAAGGAAGCGATCTGGCTTCAATCGATCCCATGAATGGGGAAATTGTGAGGTTGTATCATCCTCATCGCGATCGCTGGCGGGAGCATTTTAAATTAGAAAAAGGCGAAATTATCCCGTTGAGTGCGATTGGACGAGTGACGGTAAGATTATTACAGATAAATCGTCCGGAGCGAGTAGAGGAACGGAAGTTACTGTCACAAGCAAATATTTTGAATGTTCCAGAATTCTAACTTTACCATAAAAAGTAGGTTGGGTTAAACGCAGTGCAACCCAACACATTTATAGAAAAAGGGAAAAGATCATGTTGGGTTTCCTTGCCTCAACCCAACCTACAAGATTTGCTTTGATATTTCTCCACCCCTGCCAACAGGATGGTAACTGGCTGGGGCGGGACGGGGCAGGGAAGGCAAGCGAGCTATTCCAACCCTGACAATTCAAACCATGTGTTATCCCAGTCTATGCTGGTTCCAGAAAACATTTTCCCATTGACACTCCAAATAATGAAAAGTGCCTTTTTTATCCCAGGACAAGGATCTCCATAAGTGCGACTATTTGCGTTAAACTTTCTTACTCCATCTTTCCATTGTTCTAAAACTTTATTCGTTACATCAGTCACTGACGTTCCATGACCATATCCAGCATATATCACCCCATTGCTCACGGGCATTTCTTTTTCAACTTTCGGTCTAGGCGGCAATTCAAACCATGTGTTATCCCAGTCTATGCTGATTCCAGAAAACATTTTCCCATTTTCCTTCCATACAATGAAAAGTGCCTTGATTTTTCCAGGACAAGGATCTGTATAAATGCCACTATTTGCGTTAAACTTTCTTACGCCATTTTTCCATAAATCTTGAACACGATCACTAACATTGATCACACGGTTTCCATGTCCATATCCAGCATATAGTGGTTTTGCCCTTACAAAACTTATATGTAATGGATGACTTTTTTGCACTACCATCTCTTGCCATTCTTCATTTGTGCTTCCTACCTTAGTAAATACCCGGAAATAAGCACCTCCTTCACTGGAGGAACTGGCGTAATTATCATAACTCCCTGTTGGACAACCATAGGTAAACTTGATTGAGACTCCATTCTTGTCCTTATATATTACCCAACCTTCTGCACCATGAAGTCCCGGATAGTCTTGAATCCAAAATCGTTCCCATTCACCAACTTTGATGATTTTAGGAGGCAGATTAATATAATGTCCACAATCTTGTCCCGGTGGAAATGTACTCTTAGTTACTCCATAACTTTCTCGAACTAGATCCCCTTGAGACTCAATATTCCGATTGTCAATCTGCACATAACAGGAGAAGTTGCCTCCCGATAACGGTGAATCATCCACTTTATCTACAACATAGGTAGTATCGGGATGACTCGAATCGAAAATAAATCCATCTCCTTCCGGTGATTGAACTACATGCACAACTCCACCAGAACCATCAGGAGACACTGCTATAAAAGTCGGGTGGTGATCGCGCTGATAACTAATGGGAATATAAGGACAGTTGAATCCAGCATTAAGGTATTTAATGCAAGAATCTGAGAGTCCTTCTAAAGCTTTATGAGTATGTCCCGTTACAACACAATTTACCCCCTCTTGTAAGGCGAGCCTCTGTGCAAACCATCCCATATAACTACCATCGTAATCAGCGAACACCCCCTTACCTGCAACAAGTAAGCCATCTTCACCTCCGCCTTCTCCTATTTGCCATTCGGTAAACAAATTTTGATATATTTCCTTGGCTTGTGCAAACGTCAGACTTAAATTGGACGAAACCCTGACTATTTGTTGGTCATCAATGTTAGTTTTCTTCTGCACTGCCTCTAAAAGGATACGTGCTATGGAAGGGTCGCCATGTTTGATCAAGTCTTCTATGATACTTCTAGGGATGAGTACCGACATTCCATCCGGCGCACCTGAATCTTTCAACTGTGCAACATTGGTCACATTCGGAATTACTCCATCATGAATCTGTTTAGCTCGCCATGTAGCAATGGCACGAGTAACGAAATGTCCAAGCGGTAATGGTGCAATTGGATTATTGTTGGTATAAGGGGCATTAAACATTGTAAAAATATGCCCGTGAGTAAAAAGAGTTTTACTACCATGAGGAATGTAAATATCATCTGGGCATAGTTTAATTTTGTAATTTGGATTACCAATCTTGTCCAAATCAGCTTGCGTGATAGTCATATCGTGATTACCACGAACATACGTTACCTTACCCTTAAGAGTAGTTAAAACCTGACTTAGGCTTCCATCGGGGCCAAAAATAGCAGGATTCGCCCTCATTATCTCATCAAAGCTAGGGGGGATATCCTCAGCAGGATAAGTCCATAAATCAACGATATCCCCTAAAAGAACGAGTTCTGTAATCTTCTCAGCCCAATGTTTCCCGTTTATTATCTCATCAAAAATAGCCTTCAGATAAGGTTCATGGTACTCCTTCTGATACCATACAGTTGGCTTGTTAGTACCAATGTGAATATCACTTAATACTGCTATTGCCATGTCTTTTTCTCCTGTTCGGGATTATAAGCTGTGTTTCTCCGATCGCTATATTAATTCAACACACTCAAACCTGCTTGATCAATTGAAGTTTGCGAACTTAAGCAGGAAACTTTACTTCTAACTTTACAAAAATACCTCTAACACCCTATCCACAAGACTTCTAAGCCAATCGCCCTCCTTGACAATCCTATAACATTCGTTAAATTGGATGTGTAAAGTATCAAACTTTCTTCTAGGGTCTATCTACTGCCTAAGACCTATTGACCCGAATCTATTTATTCCGTGTAAAGTATCAATTTTTTCTGAAGGGTCTCTCTACTGTTTAAGAACGATTAAAATCAATCTATTTAGTATACATTTTATACAATTATGTATACAAACCTTCCCTGTAAAGTCTCAAACTTTCTTGAATAATTAATCTACTTTTTGTTTATCTTCCTTCACACATCTACGCCATGCCTACCTTCAAACAACGACACAGAAAAGTTGCCATTCTAACTCAGCAAGGATTTCAAAAACTCCGAACCGCACAGTCCCAAACCGACCTTTGGAACGATTTCACCAAATCCTGCACCTTGGAAGTTCTCAGCGAACAAACCGGACTATCAACCCACACTCTCAGCAAGGTTCATGACCGAAAAAAGGGGGTTGATTTAAAAACTTTGGTGCGCTATTTTAACGGTTTTAACCTAACTTTTGAACCGGATGATTATATGTCTCCTAGAGGACATAAAGAAACAACTATACTCGTCCCCTCCACCCCCGATAACGGAGCGTTAGTCACAGCATCCCTTCCTCAAAATAATCTGTTGAGTTGGGGTTTAGCGCCCGATGTTTCAATGTTCTGTGGTCGCCGGACAGAATTGGAAACTTTGCAGCAATGGGTTCTAGAAGATCGCTGTCGTTTAATCACGCTTTTCGGCATAGTTGGCATCGGTAAAACCTGGTTGGCGACCAAGTTAGCAGAACAAATACAACCGGAATTCAAGGTTGTGGTTTGGCGGAGTCTTCAACCGATATCGCGATCGCATTCTCCCTTACCTTTTAGCTACTTTATCGATGATTTGATTAACCATCTCACGGGCGAGTCTCACCCGACTATTCCAGAATATATCAACGCTAAGATACGGGAATTGATGGATATTTTGAGGCGTAAACGCTGTTTATTGATTTTGGATAACGTTGAATCTGTTCTGCCAAATCATACCCCACAAATCGCTTCGATAAATGATTCTGACGATGAAGCCTACAGTCAACTCCTCAAATACTTAGCACAGGCAAAACATCAAAGCTGTGTAATACTAACGAGTCGGGTCGAACCGACAGAAATTCAACCGTTTATTGGTGAAAATTTAGGAGTTCATTCTTTATGTGTGCAGGGTTTACAGGTTGCAGATATTCAACAGATGTTAAACGCTAAAGGTAAATTTCAAGGAACTGATGATGAATGGAAGCGCCTGGTTGACTATTACGATGGTAATCCTTTGATTCTTGCCATTTTTGCCACAACTATTCAGCATTTTTTTGATAGCAGTCTCACCAATTTTTTCAGCAATAATACCCTAATTTATGAAAATATTGGTGAGCTATTAAACGAACAGTTGAGCGCTTTATCCGTACCCGCACAACAAATCATCAAAGTTCTGGCAACTCAGAATGCACCCCTTTCTTTTTCCGAGTTACGATCGCATCTCGCCCCCTCGATCTCAGGAAATACTCTGTTAGGAACGTTAGAATTTCTCAAAGCGCGATCGCTCATATATACAACATCGGCTCTTTTTTCTCTACATCCCTTGATCGTTAATTATTTCACAAGTTAATTCGTTTGTAACTGCGCTTCTAATAGAAAAAACCCCTCTCCAAACCTCTCCCCTGGTAGGAGAGAGGCTATAAAACCTTAATTTTTCATTGAGTTTTAAAGAGATTTAAGTCCCTCGCCTTACCCCGCTTTTTAAGGGGGGATTAAGGGGGGATTGGAGAGGGGTTGGGGAGAGGTCATTGAGTTATATCTTGAACCTACTGAAGACAGCTTGAGTTTGAATTTAGAGTATTTTCTAGAACTACTCTAGTTTTGAGTATTTAATTCGTTTGTAACTGCGCCCCTAACGTTTTACCAATGCGATCGCGGGTTAACTCCAAATGCGCCAACGTGTAAGCATCCATGCGATTATTATGCTTTTCTAACGTCCGATCTAAAACGGCTTGTAACTGCTTCAACTGATACCAAGCCAAGGTCAACGCATCTTCAGGAACATTTACCTCTCGCAGTACAATTTGAGTCAATAAATTCAAGTATTCCCGTTGTAATGAACGCCTAATTCCTGAAATTTTAATGTCTTTTTCCGATTGGAATACTTCAGTCCAAATACTATTTTGCAACACCTCAAATAATTCGGGCATTGTTAGCGTATTTTGCGAGGCATTTTTCAGTTCTAAATCTCGTAACCGCACCAAACGAGTCGGGGCTAGAATTTCTTCTAAAATCGATTTTTGTAACCGCAAAATGCGATCACCAATTCGATATTCTAAGGTCGAATTAACATCAGGATTCCCCCAGTCTTGCCAACGAGAAGGCGCTAATTGATTGAGTAAACGAGGCGAAAACTGAAACGCATCTTCAGAAAAGATATATTTCTGCAATAGTGTTAACGCTTCACGCTGTTTATTAACCGGAATTGGTTCAAAGGGTAATCGGCCATTTTCATCACCAACACGGCTGCGATTAAAAGATTGCCCGCCAATATAAAGAACCATATTTTCGGCATTATTTTGATAGTAACCAAAGACCGTTTCAAACATCCGACGAACTTGATCATATCCCTCACCCGCAGTAGGAGAATGGCTTTCTAAACCCTTCCACATCGCGATCGCATTATCGAGTTGCCACTGTGAATATTGCAGCATATTATTACTCAAATCAAACACATTTGCAGCCGGATCAAGAAATACCCCCCAATAGTCTTCATCGGTTGCAAAAGCCAGTTCCGGTTCACCCGCTCGTTGAGCAATATCTTCTAGGGCTTCTCCTTGGGCGTAGAGACTATTTCCTGTAATGGCTGTGTAACCATATTCAATTGCCCATTGATCATAGGGACCAATCATCATCGGAAAATAATCGCCTTGAGTTTCTCCTTTGGGAGCCAAATTAACCGGAACATAATCCATCACTGAGCCAACTAATCCCAAACTGTGCGTAATATTTGTATCATGCAACTGTTCAGGTGCAAGTAACGTGCTACCCTGAAAATTGTGTCTGAGTCCTAATGTATGACCAACTTCATGGGCGACAAGAAAGCTCAAATATTGCTGAACATAGTCTTTGATTTCGGAACTATTTTCATTCACACCATTCAACAATGACATCGCCATTGCACCAACCGCTAACTGACGGTTTGACTCAAAGCCAAAACATAAATGTTCTGAAGAAAAATCCGGGGATACATTTGAGTGTGAAGCGGCAGTTAGCCTTGCTAGAGATGCCCTTCCCAAATTACAAGGATTCTGATTCATCTGCGTAGCATTATTTTCTTGATTCTGATCAATCAAAACGCTAATTCCCTCATAAAACTTAGCAACAGCATTACTTTCAACCATAATATCTGCATCTAAGATTTGTCCAGTTAAAGGATTAACATGAGAAGGGCCGTATCCACTGAACCCCGGTTGAAACGAAGTAGACCAACGAATCGTATTGTAACGAACATCTGCGGGGTCCCAATCTGCATCATCGGGCATTTGTTCAACTTGAATTGCATCTTTAAATCCCGCTTTTTCAAAAGCTGTATTCCACATTAATACCCCCTGACGAATCGCCTCCCGATATTCAAAGGGAACTGTATTTTCAATCCAAAAAACAATCGGTTTAACCGGAGTAGAAATCGCCGCATTCGGATCACTTTTTTGTAAATTCCAGCGATTAATATAACGCACAATAGAAGAGCGATGACTCGAGTTAGAAATATCTTTGTAGATGCTCGTAAAATATCCGACTCGTTCATCAGCCAGACGCGGTTGATAACTTTCTTCGCTGGGAACTTCCAGAAAACTATAACGAACATTCAGGTTAAAGGATCGGCTATCAGGAAGCGAAGATAGACCTCTCCGCATACTTCCGGGATTTTCTGAAAAGCCAAATACTGACTCTATCTCAATATTTAAAGGAAAGGCTTGAACTTGATTGATATAGGATTTTTCCGGATCAATACTGTAGTTAGAACTGAGAAAACTTGAGAAGGAATTAGCCAGATTGGAAAGATCGCGCTCGCTCGTGAGAACACTACTCAAATCAATCAAAATGCTTTTCCGTTCGGGATGAATGCTAATAATCGGCAGGGAATACAGAACAGAATCACTCACCGAACGATTAACAGAACGGCTTTGTGGATCATTCGGTTGGGTTCTAAAATTAATATTGGGAACCACAAGCTGCACTTTATTATTCTGACGCCGCCACTGAAATACAAACTCATTTAAATTCAATCCCCGAAAGATTCCCGCTTGACCAATTCCTGAATCTAAGCTGATAAAACACAGGTAATTTTTATTAAATTGTTCGGGCGTCAGTTCTAAATATACTTTGCCAGTTTTTTGATGGTGATAAAGGGTCAATAATCCTTCGATTTTTTGACTATTTTGAACAGCTTGCTCGAAGGGTTGCTCATTGGCTTGTTCCTGAGCAAGCAGCCAGGACGGGGGTTCATTGGTGGCGTGTATGGCATTAATCGGTAGTCCTGATAGAAGTAAGGTTAGCAAGATCGACAAGCTAAACAGAGCGAAAAATAGCTTAACTTTTGTCATTCCTAAGACTTGAATTGAGTGGTGGTTGAGGGTAGTTTTCCGGGAGTTGAGAAATCCCAAAATAGATGAGGACACATTCAAGGTATAGCAAAAGGCACTCATGTAAAAGCACAGCTCTATAACATTTTGGCCTTGATTGATATTGACAATTCTAACTCGCGATCGCTTAACGTCCCAACTCTCAACGACTCGGCCAGGGAATTTGTTGCTTTTCAGCCAGTCGTTCAGCAACCGCCGCCGCGCCATATTGGTTTAAGTGGCTCGGATCAGAGTAATATTCATAGGTTTGCAACCACTCCAAACCCAAATCAATAAAAATCAGCCCCGTTTCGCTCTCCATTTGCTGCATATGTTCTTGAAACTTTTGTTCATAAGCCATGCGAACAGAGTCAAGATAATCTTGAGTCAGAGGCATATTCACAAAAACAATCTCGACTTGCTGAGACTGCACATATTCCACTAACTTTTTCAAAGCGTTCGTTTGAACACCATTGAGTTCAAAGCCTTGATAGTCGCTATCGTAGTAACCCGAGACTTGAGAATACTTCTGATAATAAGTTTTGGGGTCAAACCGAATAGATAGGGGAAGAAAGCCATTCTTTCCAAGCTGGGGAGTCTCATTCATCGAATAATCTTCTGCATCGGGAACATCTGGAAGCGCTTGGGGTTGTTGGCTGAGAGTTCTATTATTCACCACGAACAGCAAAAACCGCTTCAGTCGATCTCGTTGAGCATAGGAAGCCGAAATCTCGCTCAATTGTTGATCAAACCATTGCTGCACTTGTTTAACTACCGTCGAGGGATTTTGACTCAACTCCCGTAAACTCAACAGCGTTTGCTGGAAATCCGAAGAAGAATTGAGTTGTCGAGTCGGAATTCTAAACGTTCCTTGAGCAATTTGTTGATATCCGGGTGACGCCGCCAACGCTTCGTAAGTGCGATCGCTACGACCACTATTGAGCGCCCGCACACCATCGGCGACAATCACTAACTTCGGCAGTTGTTCGTCCGGTAAAATGCGTCGCACTAACAACTCTACCACCTGAGCCGTCGCCCCATTTACCCCGAAATTAAACACCTTGAGTTGGGGATAACCTTGCTTGAGTAGCGCTTGTTCTAAGACTTCCGGATCAATCCCCCGCAACGCCCGTGAACTCCCCACAATCAAAATATCAGGCGGGCGTTTTTCTCGAGCGATGAAATCTTGATAACGAGCCAGTTGTTCATCGAGTTGAGGACTATTAAACGAAGCATACAGCAGTTGAGACCGTTGACAAGACTCCTGATCCGAAACCGCTTGACAAGCATTTAGTTGAGTCGAACCCTTGTCAGATTTGGAAATAAATTCCGAGCGATTGAAAACCCCATCCTCCTCGGCAGATGAAGACGGAGAAGCCAGTTGTACAGCAGAAACCTCCTGAGACGTTGAGAGAGTTTCCGCCGGGGTAGAGGGCAAATAAACTTCTTCAGTCGCCCCATCAAACTGCGGGTTATTTTCCAAAAATTCACCCACCGCCCAGTCGATTTGAACGGCGACTAAGCAGCCTAAAGCACCCCAAACCAACGCTAACGCCGTTTTTGAGTATCGAGGCGTTTCCGAGGCATCAACGGGGACGAGAGCGCCAACACGAGTCGTAAACAGTCCAGTGCCGAGTAAGCTCTGTTGTAGCCTCATCAACAAAAAGAAAAGCGGATCGCTTCTTTGAAGTACAGACTCATTAGCCTCTAGTTCATCAGAGACGAGATCGGGTCGAAACACCAGTCCATCGGCTTGAGGGATTAAGTCTTCACTCTCAGCTTCAGAAAAAGCATTGACTTGTTCATCGTGGGTTAGAATGCGCTGCGACAACGCCACTCCATAACGCCACAGGGGATGCTTTTGACCCGCCCGACGGCCATAAATTCGCACTCCGGCAATCTGATCAATCGGATGGCTACGGAGAAATTGCGCTAGAGGCAGGGCAACTTTCGACTGAGACGGACAAGTGGGGGCTTCACTCATCACATGAAGCAGTTTTCCTTTGCGAAGCAGCATAACGCTGACTCCGCCTGTGGCTAATTTACTATCAAGATCTCGATTAACGAGTTGATTGAGGAGAAAGGTCAGGGCTTCGAGGTTTCCCTGTTGAGCTAAAGTCAGAGGATGGGGTTGTAAATCAGGATATTGACTCGCTGGGAGATTTAGCCAATCAATCCAAGCCGGAGAGTCGGGCTGGTTTTTGGGGTTTTGACCCTCAACGCCATAAACCGTTGCAGCCAGAATGCCTTGAGGGGCAAGGGTTTCTAGGATGGGGGCGATCGCTGCCATCACCTTTTGTTTGGGGGCAGGGCGTTTACTGGATTTTTCGGCGGGAAGGTTTTCGGCAGTTAGAGTTTCACAAAATAGATGCAGAGTAGATTCTTTGAGAGTGGCGCGAACTTTGACATTTAACGCCTCTAATTTTTGATTGAGGAGACGAGCGATCGCCGCCTCAGAACCCCAACGCGCCCAATTTTTGAGGATTTGTAACGGCGGGGTGAGATCAATTCGCAGCATCCAGTCGGGCGTGGGTTCTCCCTGAACTTGCAGCAAAATACAAGCATCTCTAAAGTTTTCAAGCTGCAATTGTCGCAAGCGTTGGGCGATCGGTTCAGCCAACAGGGAGGGATCAGGACTATAAGCCGACTCACAGCGCACCCACAACCGTCGCGTTAAGGGTGGGTTGAGGGATTCTGTTGGGGGAGAGGGACGGCGTTTTTTGGAGATTTCTTTAACGCTGACTTTGACGCTGACTCCCAAACTGCCGAGAATTTCACTGAGATAACTGGCGATCGCATCGGGATGACCCCGACGGGCTAGGGTTTCAGTCGAAACCGTGAGGGGAGCGCTAGGCGTTTCTATTTCACTGGGTTTTGTTTGGGTTGCAGTTGCTCTTGAGTTGGGTACAGTTGAGCTAAAAGAGTGATGTTCTGAGCTATCCTGGCTTGAGGTGAGCAAGTCTGAGGGGATTGTCGAAGTTTTTCGTTTACCGTTGCTGCCCAAGGGGGGAGAATCACTAATCTGACGCGGTGATTGATGGGGTTCTGCAACGGTTGTTTCTGGGGGGGTAGGCGTTGGGAAAACCGTCTCGAACTCTTGGAGTTCGTTGGGTTTTGAGTTTTCCTCGAAGACTGACTCGGGTTCGGTTTCTGTTGCAAGTTCGGTTGCTTCTATCGATTCAACAGCATGATTATTCGGGCTACGATGAGTGAAAATTCCGCTCAGTGTTTCCAAGACTGATTTTCGCCCAATCGCCGAAGCTTGGGAAGCCTCTTGCGCCTCCTCTGTCACCTTTTGAGGATTATATTCCAGTTTTACCGTCCACTCCGGGCGTTTAGCCTCGGGTAGACGCCCACAGAGAAACACCTTGTAAACGGTTGGGGCATCAGCAGGGAGTAACTTCTCCAGGTTGGTTTGTGCCAGTGCTGCCGAAAACTGAGACACCGCTATTTTTTCGCTCGGACAGGGTGAGGCTTCACACAAGACATGGAGGTGATTGCCCCGCAAACGAACTTGCACCCGAACCTCTGACAGTCCGATTGCTTTTTCTGTCCATTGTGTTAGTGTTGACCAATCTTTCGCCAAGACGCTCCCAATTGTATTAAACTCAACCCACGATTTTTTCTTTAGATGATACCCTGCTACAGGTGAGAGTTGTAGATCTCAATTGCATTCTCAATTCGGGTTTGGCAGTGCAGCTCTTTGAGTTGATTGATCCGCCGTCCTGCCGCAGAGACTCCATCAATTGGGTTCACCCAGCACCGCACTTGAGCAACCGACACTCTACCGAGTCCATTTTGACATAATTGAGGGCGAGGTTGTCGAGGGAGGCGGGTTCCCAACTGATTCCCTGATGTCGGCTCCCTCAGCCCGATGGGATGAAAAATCTACTGTTAAAATTAATAGCAAAGAAATTTGTTAATGATCAGAGGAAATCGCTATGCAGTCTCGTTGGGAAAAACCATCTGAAGCTTCGAGTTCTAATACTCATGGGTTTAAACTTCCGTCCGACTTGCTCTTGAGTGTGACAACTTCACCCTTTATACTGCTCCTGATTGGAAGTAAAGTTGTATCCGATACGATTTTAGAGATGAGTCGCAGTAGCGAAGCGGTCTTTCAGGGCGATCGCCTTCCTGTTCTCAATTTTCCCCATCAGACCCGTCAACAGTAGACAGTTTACAGGAATCAGTCACCCGTTTTTTTCGGTTGCAATTCCCGCCTTTTGATAGGTCCCCTGTCCCCTAATCACTGGTGACTGATAACTCTAAAGGCGGTTCTCAATCCTCAAAAAATCATTAAATCTTGACAAGATTAATCCAAAACTTAGAAATTAAACCTTAAAAGTCTATGATTTTCGGGAGGTTAAGCCATACAATAAAGGATAATCTTGCCAAACAGGAACAGGCCCTATGAGTTCACTGCTCCACCCTTCAGATCAGGTCTCTAACAAAGTTGTTTCATCTAATGGTACTTTAAGTGATTCCGATATATTATTGCGGAATCGTCTCAAAATAGTAGAAGATTTGTGGGAGTCAGTCCTGCGTCAAGAGTGCGGTCAAGAATTAGTCGATTTACTCAAGCAGATGCGCTCGATGACCTCTCCAGAGGGACAAGCATCTCACTTTCAAGAGTCAAACGTTTCCCAACTAATTGAACAGCTCGATATCAATGAATCGATTCGGGCGTCTCGCGCTTTTGCCCTGTACTTCCAGCTCATTAACATCGTTGAACAACATTACGAACAACGTGAGCAACAACTAGCTTATACTAAAGGTCTATCGACCGAAAAGCAACTGCTGATCCCCAAAGATCAAAAAAATTCAACCTTTGAAACTCGCAATCAACGGTTCTCAGACGAACGAGAATATCCGCTCAATCTTTCCGATATCTCGACCCAATATCAAGCCGGACAGGAATTAGCAACCTTTCATCACCTGTTCCCGATGTTGCGATGTTTAAACGTTCCCTCCCAACAAATCCAAAGATTAATTGATCGCCTCGATGTTCGCTTGGTGTTTACCGCCCATCCCACCGAAATTGTACGCCATACCATCCGCACGAAACAACGCCGCATTGCTAAAGTTTTACAACAACTGGATCAAGTCGATCTCAATGTCAGAGGAGTCAGCGAAAATCTAATCGATCAAGCCTCAACCCTCTCCTCCTGGACAGATGAACTCTACGATCAACTGACGGAAGAAATACGCCTGTGGTGGCGTACTGACGAACTCCATCAGTTTAAACCCACAGTTCTCGATGAAGTAGACTACACCCTACATTACTTCCAAGAAGTTTTGTTTGATGCCATTCCCCAACTCTATCAACGCATCAAACACGCCCTAAACGCCTCCTTCCCCTACCTAAAGCCTCCTAGATACGATTTTTGCAAATTTGGTTCTTGGGTGGGAGCTGATCGCGATGGAAACCCCTCTGTGACTCCAGAAGTGACCTGGCGAACCGCTTGCTATCAACGGCATTTAGTCCTGGAAAAATACATCTGTGCAGTTCAAGCCCTCAACGGGCTGTTAAGTTTATCGCTACACTGGAGTGATGTCCTGCCGGAATTACTCGAGTCCCTCGATCGCGATCGCACACAAATCCCGGAAATCTACGATCAACTCGCCATCCGCTATCGCCAAGAACCCTATCGTCTGAAATTAGCCTACGTTCAAAAACGACTCGAAAATACTCGCGATCGCAACTGGCGGCTTTACAATAGCGATGATGTGACCCTAGAGCGGGAAAAACTTCTCAGTCCTGAGAAAAATGCGGGTAGTTTTTACCAGTCAGGCGGGGAATTCCTGGAAGAACTCACCCTGATTCAGCGCAATTTACACGAAACAGGCATCGATTGTCGCGATCTGGAAAATCTCCTCTGTCAAGTGGAAATTTACGGGTTCTCCCTCGCTCGTCTGGATATGCGTCAGGAGTCGTCCGTTCACTCCAACGCCCTGAGTGAAATTGCAGAATATCTACAAATCCTACCCAAATCTTACAACGAACTCTCCGAAGCTGAACGCTCCCTGTGGCTGTCTACCGAACTTCAAACTCGTCGTCCTCTGATTCCTTCTGAACTTCCCTTTTCCGAGAAAACCTGCGAAACCATTCAAACCTTCCGCACGATGCGGGATCTCCAACGGGAATTCGGCGCTGAGATCTGTCAAACTTATATTATCAGTATGAGTCACGAAGTCAGTGACCTACTAGAAGTTTTACTCCTGGCGAAAGAAGCTGGACTTTATGACCCCGCTACCGGAATTGCCAATCTCCTGGTGGTGCCGCTATTTGAAACCGTCGAAGATCTCAAATGCGCTCCGATTGTGATGAACGATTTGTTCGATTTACCCCTGTATCGCGCCATGCTAGCTGGAGGTTACGAACATTATCAGCACAACTCTAAAGATACGGATCGCTCCCTCCAAGAGATTATGTTGGGCTACTCCGATAGTAACAAGGATTCCGGGTTCTTAAGTAGTAACTGGGAAATTCACAAAGCCCAAAAAGCCCTACAAAAAGTCGCAGAGTCCTACAACGTTAATCTTCGCATCTTCCACGGTCGGGGCGGTTCAGTCGGACGCGGAGGCGGTCCTGCTTACAAAGCGATTTTATCTCAACCCGGTAAGAGTATTAGCGGTCGGATTAAGATTACTGAACAAGGGGAAGTCCTCGCCTCGAAATATTCTCTAGCTGAGTTGGCGCTTTATAATCTTGAAAGCGTCTCGACCGCAGTGATCCAAGCCAGCCTCCTGCATACAGGGTTTGATGAGATTGAACCTTGGAATCAGATCATGGAAGAATTATCCGTGAAATCGCGATCGCATTATCGCGCCTTGATCTACGAACAACCTGATTTAGTCGAGTTTTTTGATCAAGTCACTCCCATTCAAGAAATTAGCCAACTGCAAATTAGTTCTCGTCCGTCTCGACGTCAGGGAGACAAGAAAAAGGATATTTCGGGTTTAAGAGCCATTCCTTGGGTGTTTAGCTGGACTCAAAGCCGTTTTCTACTCCCCTCCTGGTACGGTGTGGGTGCGGCGTTACAAGAATTTGTCCAAAAAGCACCGGAAGAACATATCAAACTGTTGCGTTACTTCTACTACAAATGGCCGTTTTTCCGCACGACGATCTCTAAGGTGGAAATGACCCTGGCTAAAGTCGATATGCAAATGGCTCACCACTATGTTAAAGAGTTGAGTGATCGAGAAAATCTTGAACGGTTTGAAGCATTGTACGAACAAATTGCTCAGGAATTTCACCTGACCCGTCAACTGGTTCTACAAATTACCGAACATGAACGCTTATTAGATGGCGATCCCACCTTGCAACGTTCAGTACAGTTACGCAATGGTACAATTATTCCCTTGGGTTTGCTACAAGTGGCTCTATTAAAGCGTTTACGTCAGCATGGAGTTGCCAGTGCGCCGGGAGTGATTCATTCCCGCTATAGCAAGGGTGAACTGTTACGCGGTGCGTTGCTTACGATTAATGGAATTGCCGCCGGAATGCGAAATACAGGCTGATTTCAGTCAACAGTAAACAGTTGTCACTTAAACTTAGTCCTATGGGCTAGGACTTTGATTTGGAGACAGGATTTTAACTGATGGTCTGTTGAGTTGAGGGCGGGTTTAGATGGATTGTTTGCAACAAACATAGATTGTTGCGGAACCCGCCCCTACATCACTGTCCCCTGTAACCTATTCCCTAATTTTCTTGCGAGAGCGGGAAAAACGTGTTATTGATAAGAGTGATCAAGCTGGAGTGAAAGCGTATCGATATCGGTACAGGGACATTTCGTTGGTCTTCTGCACAAAAGCTAATAACCATTAGAAATTCAGTAGACTGAGCAATCATTATTCATGTATTCAAAACGGGTTCCACTCAATATACCTAGTGGCTGGGCGATCATTCATAATACTTTCGGAGATGAAGATCCATTAATTCGAGAGGGTTGGATTGTCAATTCTCACTTTTACAATGAAAATTTACTCTTAATTCAGCCGATCAGGTTTGAGGGAACAAGTTCAACAATTGATCCGCAGGGCGATCGTTTGAAACTGGGTTGGTTTCCTCAAGGGAACCCTCACGGTTGCTATCGGTTGACTTTGGAGAAGGGAGACGTGGAAACTCCTATTTTTCAGTATGAGTCGAGAGAACGTGAAACTATTCGTCGAGTGATTGAACGCTGTTTTCAATTAATCACGGAAGGGGTTCAAGCCGAAGAGATCGAAAAAGAAATTAAAGCCGATGCAAAAAGCATTGAAAAAAATAACCGTATCTTTTCGGGAACTCGCAAACGAATATTTGACAGCAAGGAATCTCCAGAAAAGAAAAATAGACTCACTTACAGTCAAGTTGGTTTTTATTGGCCAGTTTACTATGAAGTGAGTAATATGATCTACCTTGAACCGAAGTCGAATAAGGTGAAAGATGATATGCTAGCACCGGACAATAAAAAAATTTGAATTCCTTGTTTAAACCAACAGTAAGAAGGGTTTTAGGAGATAGATAGAATTATGATTGCTTCAGAACAAAATCCAGAAATAGTCTCGAAGGAAGAGTTGACAGACAAACCTTTGTTTGATACCCTGCTCGAGTTCTTTGATGAAGATGGTTGGGTCTTTAAAGAGATTGAACATCGCCGGGTTTTAGCATTAGGAATAGAAGGGAAAAATGGCAGATTTGACTGCTACATGATCGCCCGTGAAGAAGAAAAACAACTGAGTGTCTATTCGGTTTTTCCGGTGAAAGTCCCTGACCACAAACGCTATAGCATAGCAACCTTTCTGACGATGATAAATTATGGGATTGTCATCGGCAACTTTGAAATGAATTTCTATGATGGAGAGATTCGCTATAAAACCAGTTTAGATGTCGAAGGCGATCGCCTCTCCTCAACCTTGGTGAAGCACTTAGTCTACTCGAATGTGACGAGCATGGATAAATATTTACCGGGGATTATGTCAGTCATCTTTGGGAATTTATCGCCTGAAGAAGTTATTTCTCGGGTGGAAAACTAAGAGATAAAAAGACAGACAAGCAGGGAGTTGGGTTAGGTAAAAACCCCTCTCTGTCTACTCTCTGGTGTTCAAACGAGAATGTTCTAACATCAGTAAATGTTCCGCCCGAGCGATCGCCAAATAGGTTTTTTCGACTGCATCAAGATTCACCGAAATAGAGGTGACACCCCATCGGATTAAATGTTCAATCAGTTCAGGATATAAAACCGGAGCATCCCCACAAATTGAACAGGGAATTTTAGCTGTTATTGCCGTTGAAATTAATTGTTGAATCGCTTTCAGCATCGCCGGATGAAGAGCGTTTAAATGAGCAGGCGGGTGAGTTTGATTGCGATCAATCCCGAGAATAAATTGACATAAATCATTGGTTCCAATGGAAATCCCTTGCACTCCCGCTTTGATATAGTCGGACAGTAAAAAGATTACGGATGGAACTTCCGCCATGATCCAAATTTGAAACCGAGGATTATGGGTTAACCCGGTTTTTTCAATACAGTGACGGTAAATCGAAAACTCCTCAACAGAACGAACAAAGGGTAAAATCAGACGAATATTATCACAACCCGACTGGTAGAGCTGAGATAAAACAGCCAGTTCTAACTCAAATAACGTTGAATAGAGTTTGGGACTGTGGTGTTCACAGTTAGAAAAACGAGTTAAAAGCGCGAGTTCAGAATTCTCCGCTCCCCATAAAGGTCTAACTTCTTGATGAAAGTCTCGCAAGTCTAGAGCGCGGTAAAATAGAGGATGGGGAGCGATCGTCGCCGCTAAACGTTGGAGTGCTTCAGTCATTGTCTCAATAAATTGGGACTGATACTGAGGTTGTAAGAATTGACTAAAATCAACAGAAGCGATCGCAGAGCCTAACACATCTAACGCCATTAGTTCCGAACGGACTAAGCCTATCCCATCAATCGGTAAATCTTTTAGTCGCTCTAAAGAACTGGATTGACTCAGATTCACCATTAATTGCGTCGCAATCGGAACCCGTAAAATATCTTGAGAAAAATGGGGTTTTGTCTTCCAGATAGATGAGTTCTGATCTGTCGTCATATTCGGGTCTTGAATCCGATGAACTTCTCCGCGATCGCCATCAACGAGCAGAGATTCTCCCATTTTAATCTGCTCAGTGGCACTGGGTACACCAATCACAGCCGGAATTCCCAGTTCTCGCGCTAAAATTGCACCATGTCCAGTCATTCCGCCCTGTTCTGTGACTAAACCGCAAGCGTGTTTCAGCAGAGGAAGCAACTCGGGTGTGATCGTGGGAACGACTAAAATTGATCCCGTTGGAAATAGATGGGTTTGAACTCCAGAAGCTGTCGGAATATAGGCTTTCCCCAGCCTTTGTCCTGCGGAAGCGGCTATTCCTTTGAGATCAGCAAAAGATGGCTCCGCGTCAACAACGGGCTGATCTTGGGCGATTAAACAACTATCGAGAATGCAGACTTGAGAGATGTAAAATTCGCAGGACTCACAGAGTGTCCACTCGATCAACCCAGATGTTCCGAGATCTGTTGCGATCGGTTCGATTAACTCGATTAAGGATTGCAGTTGAGCGGGTTTGAGGACGGGTTCCTGATGTTCTTCAGGACTCAACAATTTGGCCTCTACAGGGCTTTTTAAGGGGGATAGGGAGGATTGAGCAAACCCTGTCCATTGACTGTCTAGATCGCTGAATTCTCGGGTTTCGGATGATTTTAAACGGTAGGTAATGGTTTTGTAACCCAGTCGTTGTTGTTGGACTTCTCGGGTTTGCGGATTGATTTGATAATGATCGGGGTGGGTTTGTCCCCATAAGATTGCCAATTCTAAACCCCAAGTGGCTCGAATTTCCCAAAATTCAGCATCGATGCGAATTGAACCAGAAGCGATCGCCTGGGGGATTGATTGTACTAGAACCGTTGGTTTGAGTTGTTCGAGTTTGACTCCCTTGCGTTGCCAGTATAGTAAATTTCTTGCTCGAAATAATTCAGCCCAGGCTTGTTTTAACCCCAATTCAATCCCATCAATTGTTGTCCAACTGATCACTGGATCAAATAATCCACTCGTGGGTACTGAGGGCAATATTAAATCGGGATGAAACATCACCGCTTGAGCGTTGATTGTTTGTAGGCCAGATTGCAATGTCGATCTCAATTGAGAAGATAATTTTGATGTGATGATTTGATGACGAATCCGTTGGGCGATCGCCTGCAATTGTCGAGGATTGTTGACATCAATATGTAATGAAGAAGTCGGAAAATCAACGAAGAGCGGTTCTAGCCAGTCTATCGTTTCCAAAAACTCACCATAGATTTTCGCACTCACCACAAAGCCAGGAAGGACTGGATAACCCCGTTGGATTAAATGACCCAAGTAAAAAGCCCTATCCCCAACAACCGATCGGTCTGTGGTTTGAATTTTGTGAAGCCAGTAGAGATTTTCCACGCCATCAGTTGATAGACTGAAAGACATCTTATTATATATAATTTTATTACAAAACTGTTGCTATTTTAGCAAAAGCTGTGATATGAAGGGGTTGGGGATCTATAAACACATCAATAAAAACAACTGTATATCTCAGTAGAACGAGAGGCGTTGTACACAAGATCTATAGATCGGGTTTCCCTGAAGCTGTAATCTTTTCACGGGTAGGGATGATTGATCAATTATCCTAACTGTTCACGGATTTTCTAACCCCTAACCCTGGTAAATCATTCGGAATTAAACAGCCTTGTTTCACCGTTGCACCGATAAAGGGATCATCAATTAAATTCAAGTGAGAGTCTAAATCTAGATAATCAGCTAGCGGTGCCAGATGAGAAGCGGCTGTATTTGCCAAACAACTATCAGAATAACAGCCAAACATCACCTGTAACCCAAACGCTTTCGCAGTATGGATCATTCGCCAAGCTTCTGTTAAACCGCCAGATTTCATCAGTTTAATATTAATACCATGAATATAAGGAGCGAGTAGAGGAATATCCCGACTCTTAAAACAACTTTCATCCACAAAAATGGGTATTGGAGATTGGTCATAAAGTTGAGGAAGTTCTTTTAAAGCAACATCTACCCCTAACGGTTGTTCAACATATTTTACTCCGACCGACGCTAACCAGTGACACATTTTGACTGCATCGGGTAAATTCCAACCGCCATTCGCATCAACAAACAACACCGCATCGGCAGGGGCTTCTGTTTTCACCGCCATCAACATTTCTTGATCGGCTTCGATCCCTTGCGGGCTGCCCAATTTTACCTTTAATACCCGTACATCGAGATAATTTAACCAATCTCTGACTCTGGCTTTTGCACCTTCTGGGGTATTAATCCCAATTGTTACCGAAATTGGGACAATGTGATCGCGATCGAGTCCCCACAACCGCCACAGAGGTAATCCCAGCTTTTTCCCCAACCAGTCGTGAAACGCCATATCCAACGCCGCCCTAGCCGATGAAGGAAGTTGACTGTCCCTGAAAATTGCTTCGATCCGTTGTCGATCAAAGGGAGTCAACGCTTCCAATTTCGGGATCATCTCCTCTAACGCCGCTACCAACGTTTCTGAGGTTTGGGGCTGACTCCCCGTTGAGAAGGGCGATGCTTCTCCCCAGCCTTCGATCCCATCGTGAGAGACTTTCAGCCAAATATTCGTAGAGTGGGTTGTGGTTCCCCGGCTGATCGTCAAGGGAAAGCGTTTGTTCACAGTGAAGGTTTGAACTTGAAGCTGCATCTTCGTGGGTGTGGCTGGATCGACTGTGGTGTATGGGGTAGGCATTTTTACAGGGGTCTGTCACTTCCACCTGTTTTTTCCCTTGACCTTACTCTAACCCCAAAATTCCTCAATTCGATGTGATGCTCATCACCTCAATGACTTCCAAGTTGTCACCAACTCAAACGGTTTCCCCTCACGCGGATACTTCTGAATTCTCACAGGGTTTCGAGAATACCATCACTTCTTATTTTTGTAATTGCATTGATACTAAGTCTTGTCGTTCAAGTGCATCGCAAATGTCAGATATGTTTAACCTCAAAGCTATCTTGTTCTCAATGCGTAAAAGATTGACCCGGAATTCTAAAACAGATTTAACCATTTTGAGCTTACATCAAGTGATTCAGCATCAAAATCAAATGTTACAACAACTGCAATCTGAAAATCAAGAGTTGAGACAGTTGGCAAATTTAGATGAACTTACTAGACTCGCTAACCGTCGTAAATTTTATGCTTATCTCTATGAACAATGGGAACAATGTAGCCAACAACCCTTATCGGTGATTCTCTGTGATGTTGATTTTTTCAAACCTTACAATGATACTTATGGTCATATTGCCGGAGATATCACTTTAAAACAAATTGCTGACGCGACTCAAAAAGCTGTTCAAGAAATTCTCGATCCCAATAGCTTTCTTGTGGCTCGTTATGGAGGTGAAGAATTTGCAGTGATTCTTCCTCAGTTAAATACTCAACAAGCCATGCAGATTGCAGAACATATTCGTCAGCAAGTGGCGGCTCTCCAAATTCCTCACGCACAGTCAAAAATTAGCTCATTTGTAACCCTGAGTTTGGGTGTAGCCAGCCGGAAACCCAATGATGAATTCTCGGCTTTAGAACTTTTAATGGATGCGGATCGTGCTTTGTATAAAGCCAAATCAAAAGGACGTAACCGCGTGGGGTATAGTTCCCATTTACAGAGTTGTGAAACGACTACTTTTTGTTCCTGCTGTGAACAAGCCTGAAGTTGAAATCGTGAGTGTTATATTAGATTGATCCCCTCAAGTGATCATCCTCAATGTAATTTTAAGGCGAGACTTTGAGAGAACATCTACCTCTTCCTCACGCAAACTACAATAAGATATCGGTAAAATATATTAGTTTTAAATTCATTTAAAAGTCGCACAATTAATGTTTTAATTTTAATTAAAATTGCTATTTTACTCATTTTAAATTGGATTAACTCTAAATTGACTGACGACTTCAGGGCGACGATTAATAATTGCAGCCGGAATGGTTTCAACCTCCTCTTCAGTATAGGGTTCAATTCCATAAACGGTGACTTGTAACTGTTGAGTTTGCGGATCAATGACAAATTCAGTCCAGCCAAATGTATGAGCCGCTACATAGCCTCCCTGAATTAATTCAGCATCAATTTCTGACTCTTCTAAGCCAATCGGATCATAACCAAAAGAAACAATTCTATTATCTAAAACCTCTTGAATAAACTCATCTTTTTGAAAACGAAGATCTAAACCAGAATAAATATCTTTAAGTTCAGGAGATAATAAATCATCCGGTGTTAACGCTACTGTAGCCACCCCAAACGGCGCCGCTATCTGTTCATTGTCTAACTCTAACTGTACCGCAGTCGGTTCGACGGTAATTTCAAAGGCATTGGTGGAAATTTGCGGCTGTTCAAAACCTGTTTGATAAGTTAGATTATTCACAATTGTACCATTGGCTTGTCCTGAAACAAACACCACATTATTAATATTATTTTCATCAATAAACCTTAATAACTCATTGCGTTCATCTGCGTAACCTTCCCACCGATCCTCCGCTTCAAAAAAGCCTAAATTCTGCATCGGAACTGGAGAAAAAACAAATTTCCAAGTAATTCCCGCCGCCTCTGAACCTAACAAATCATTTTTCAACTCTTCTAATTGTGCTTCTCCCAATAACGTTCTATCTGGGGTAAATGTTTGCTCGATAAATTGATTAATTTGTCCCTCTGTGGGAACATCAGGAAGCGGAAATAATGATTCATCTCTAAACGAACGAACATCTAAAATAAACGCCGCCGCATCTTTTCCATAAGGAATTGCACGATAAAGTTTTTGTTGATTTGCGGTGCGAGAATCTCCGGTTTCTCCATAGAATAAATTCCGTAAGGGTTGAGACTCAATAAACGAATTTAACGCCGTTTCAAACAAAGGCGTATCATTGACAAATTCTCCTTCTGTTCCAAAAATAGCCTGAGTTAATAAACGACTCGTTGGCGCGACTCCTCCCGCAAAATTATTAATTAAATTCTGATCATCCCAAACTGCATAAATCGGCGTTGATGATCCTAAATTTGCTAACGGATTAATTCCAGCCCGTTGAGACACTGTTTCATTATATTTTGTGTTAAAATCAACTTCAGTAATCGCTTGAGAAACTCTCGGCAAATCCGGCGATACGGTATCCGCAGAAATCGTATCACCCAGTTGGATAAAAAAGTCTAAATTGCGTTCAGGAACGTTAATTAAAGACGGATAAGGGGCTAATTCACCTTGCACGGTTCCACTCACGCCAAACCTTAATCCCCGTTGAACTTCTAGAGGCGGAACGGTTCTAAAACTTCCCACTTCGCTAGTTCCTAAAGCATTGGTAACGCGATAAAAATATTGAGTTCCCGGTGCTAAATTCCCCACTTCAATTTTAACTGGAGTCACAACATTATTAATCGGTTGGGTTTGTGATGTTATAATTTGATTAAAGTTGGGATCGGTTGCAACATCAAACTCAATCTCTCCCGGAACTGTGCTACGAGTTAATAGAATTGCCGAATTTTGTGTAACATCTCCCACCGCAACTTGGTTGGGAAACGGTGAATTATCCGGCGATAAAAATGCACTAAAATCTCTATTTTGAGTCGCACCAATATCGAGATAATGTTGAATTCCTGTCAGTTCATCTCGTACAACTGCAACGGCTACATCCGGGTTTTGAGATAAATAATAATTGGAATTATATAAAAGACTGGGAGGGCGATCTTCAAATTGACCAAATTTAACAAAGTGTTCAATCGCTGTTAAAACACCCTCGTTTACGGCTGTACTCACATCGGGATTTTGCGTTAAATAAAACTGCGTATCAAATAATATACTGGGGTTGCGTCTTTCAAATTGACCAAATTCGATAAAATGTTGAAAGCCATTATTAATAATCCCTTGCGTTACCGCATCCCGAATGGTTGGGTTAGCCGCTAAATAATCCAATTCATTATATAATGGACTCGGTTGGCGGACTTGAAACTGACCTGACTCAATAAAATGATCAAATCCACTTTCAATGATCCCCGCTTCCACCGCCGCTTTGACATCGGGATTATTTGCCAAATAAAAGGCTTCATTAAACAGATCTTCTGCATTTAACATAGTGGAAAAATAGGGAATTTTAGACGGGGATCATCTAGACAGTTACCAGTGAACAGTGATAACTGTAAAAACTGGTAACTAATAACTAATAACTGTAAACTGTAAAAACTGGTCACTGGTTACTGTAAACTGTAAACTGTAAAAGCTGGTTACTGTAAACTGTTTAAAGCGATCGCTGTGCGATGACGAGGGCTATTATAATTTAAAGTGACAAGTTGAAAACCCGCATCTGTTAACGTTTGTTCTAAATTTAAACTAAAATATTCATCTAAATAGGGTTCAGTGCTTTTGAGTAACGTAAAAACATAAGGAGGCATTCGAGAAATGACTTCAGATTTAGGGTTCATATCCATAACTGCAATATAACCCCCCGGACGCAATAATCGTTTAGCTTCTTGAAAAATGTGTTGAGTCGCAACTTGCGGCAATTCGTGACAAACTAAACACAATGATACTAAATCAAAACTCTTTTCCGGTAAATTAGTGGCTTCTGCGGGCGCATGAACCCAAGTGGGTTGAGGATATCCTTGTTGCTGCCATTTTGGACTATTATATTGAGCAACAGCTAAAAAATAGGGCGACAAATCAACTCCGGTAATATTTGCTTGGGGATAAAGCTGTTGCAGGGAAAAGGTACTCATTCCCACACTGCATCCCAAGTCTACAATATCCTGTAAATTTGTCGGTAACGAAGCCCGTAAAACGTCGTTGTAACTCTGACGCAGACGGTGATCCCCGTCAACGCCCGCTTCGGGCCAGATTTTGGCATGAACCGCATAGGCGGCGACTTCGACTTCTACTGCGGCTTGCCAACTCAAATTTCCTTCATCGTAAGCATGAAACGGACGAAGGTAATATTCAGGATAGTTTAATTGGGGATTGTGGACTTGAGAAAATTCTGTATCCCAATTGCGTAAAAGTAGGGTTTGGGCTTGTTGACGCCAGGGGACACCCAGTTTTTCCGCCCGGTTGATCATCATCTGACGGGCTTGATGTTTGGCAAAATTAAATAAAGGTTTAACCGCGAGAAATCCATTAACTAAACGGGATGCGAGTCCGGGTTGAGAAGTTGTGCTGACAGTCATGCTTGTTTTTCACGTCTTTTAAACTCAACCCTATAGTTTGTCATCCAAACGGTCAACCTGGCAACTGCTATCGAAAACTGATATAACACGGTATAAACCGTATTAATGTTTCGTTCCTGCATCACCCCGGACTGTCGGCAGCACCCGGTCAGACAGGCAAATCAGCCGAGAAGCCCTCGGCATAATGTAATAAATTTAGGCTAGCATTCAAATCACGGTCAATGCTTACACCGCAATTCTTACAATTGAAAACTCGTTCTTTCAGTGCTATTTCTTGAACGTGACCGCAGTTTGAACAGGTTTTAGTTGACGGGTAAAATCTATCAGCAAAAACTACAACTGAGCCGTACCACGAAGATTTATACTCAACTTGGCGGCGAATTTCATAAAGAGCAGAATCAGCAATAGCACCCGCTAACTTGTGATTTTTCAACATCCCAGAAACATTCAAGTCTTCTAACCCGATGACTGCGTGATTTTTGCATAGCCATGAGGTAAGTTTATGAATTCCATCTTTTCGGATGTTAGCCACTCTTTGATGTGCTTTTGCCAGTTTCAGTCTAGCTTTATTCCTGTTGTTAGAACCCTTCTGTTTTCTCGAGAGGTCGCGCTGAAGTTTTGCCAGATTTTTTTGAGCTTTTTTGTAGGCTCTGGGATTGGCAAAAACAGTACCATCTGAACAGGTCGCTAAGACCTTAACCCCAACATCAACACCCAGATAAACTCTTGATTTAACAGTCTGTTCTGGCTCAAATTCGTAGGCTACAGACAAATACCAAGAATCAGCGACTCGACTAATTGTGACTCGTTTAGTCTGAATTTCTGGAAGGGGTTCGTAAGTGTTAACCCATCCAATAAAAGGAAGCTTTAATCTCCTCCCTGAAAACCTCATTACTTTGCCACAATTGTCAATAGTAAAGCTATCATTTCTGCCTTTTTTCTTGAACTTAGGATGTTTGGCAACGCCTTGAAAAAAGCGACTGAAAGCTTCCCCTAAGTGCATGAAAGCAAATTGATAAACTCTAGAACTTAGCGTTGACTGCCAGGGATAGTTTGGCTTAATGTGATTGGTGTAGAACTTTTTTAGCTTATTCGTTGAAGGTTTTAAACCCTGTTTGTAAGCTTCATTCCAGAGATTTAAAGCCCAATTCCAAACCCACCTAGAATATCCGGCGTGGGTCGCCATTAAAGTCTTCTGTTTGTTGTTCAGTTTTAACTTGGTATGATAGGCTCGTTGCATAGATCTATTATCTGATCTTACAGATAGTACCGTGTTGTACCATAAATCGTCTACTAAGTTACTGCTCTAGCACATAGTAGGCTGGGTCTAATGAGAGAACTTTCCCTAACTCCCGCGATATTAATGGGGTTTGACTCACCTTAGTCCTGTTAACTTGCGATCGCCGCAATAGAATCGCTATACTCTCTCTGGAGTCCCTTGAGAAAGTTTTGTTGTTGCAAAATCTCAAGCAAATCAATGTCATTTTCCAGTAGACAAGCGTGGCCACTGCTGGGTAAAACCACCAAGCGAGTATGAGGCAGATGTTTCGCTAATAATTTGGCTTCTGTCACCGAAGGAAGTAATAAATCTGACGCACCTGCAATCACCAGCACAGGTTTTTTGAGTTGGCGGAGTCGGTGCGTATCGAGTGTAAAAGATTGCAGTAATTCAAGCCGCCAGGCTGATGTTTGTTGGGGAACAGATTTCATCGTTGTAATCAGGGCTTGGCGATCGGAGGGTGAAATCCGCCCTAAAGACGCCAAAAAAGGCAATAGACCCAGCACAGAAGCCGGATAAAACCATCCCGGCATAGATTGAGTTAAAAATGATCCCCACTGAAGCCAAGGTTGCTGCTTAAAAGATGAAGCGGGATTCACTAAAATCAGTCGCTCCATTAGATGCGGGGCTTTCAGGGCGATATTCAAAGCCAAGCACCCCCCAAAAGATTCTCCACAAATATAAACGGCTCGTTGGGGATTTCGGTTGAGTTCAGCCTTGATCAGTGCGATCGTTCGGGCTGTGAGAGTATTCCAGTTTGAGCGGTCATCTAGGGGAATATTCAGACAGCGAATATCAAAAACATTGGCTAACTGGGGGATCTGTTTGTGCAGCAGTAGACCCGTACCGTCCATTCCCGGTAAAAAGATAAATAACGGTAAATGGGGTTTGGCTGGTGTGGGTTTGAGAAAGCAGATGGTCTTGATACTTTGGTTTTGTTCGACGAACTCACTGGGGATCATTGGATTTTGTCAAGAGCGAGGTTGACGGCTGAAATCGGCTTTCTCAATTGAGCGAACCGATTACTTAAGCGGGTTAATTTTCCACGCCTAAGTGGTTAAACACAGCCCTGATGTAATAAGTTTGCAATTTCATCTTGGCAATATGCTGTTAAATTGGCAACAAGTTCTCGGGCTTGTTTGCCTCGATATTGCTGCTGCTGTTGGGGTTTGATCCAGTAGGGACGACCGATTAAAATATTAGCTCTTTTGTAAATCACCATTGGATGCCAACCGGATTGATCAAAGAGGGGTTCAGAAGGGTCAAACCAACTTAACAGGCGTAACGGGATACCGGAGCGAATCACTTGCTCATCAAAGGCGGCGATCGCCACGGGTAAAATTGCCAGATCATCAACGGGAACTCGCCAAGCGAGGTGAGCAAATCCCCTTTGAAAAGAACCGACATGATTGGCAGATGTGGCTTTGACCATCGGTTGGGCGCCTTCGGGAAATACACCCACCATTTCTTGATTTTGCAACAGTTGACTGGCTTGATGCAAAAAATGTTGGGAGCGCTGGGTGGGTTCTTGTAGGGGAAAAGCCCCTAATGTTGTGACAACATCCCGCAAGATTGGCACTTCACCCATATAGTGATGACAAGCAAAACGAATGGGACGACCTAGAGCGGCGGTTAACACCACTGGATCGAGAAAACTACGATGATTGCTCACGACCAATACCGCACTCCGGCGAGGAATCCGGTCTTCATTGTGCATAAATATTCGCGTTCCCAATGCCGTGAGCAACCAACGCGAAGTTTGCACGGTTTGATCTGAAGACATAATTAAGTATTTTTTTGAGTAGGTCTCAACTTGAGCAAAGGATTGTAATCTTAATATAACTTTACATTATGATCGATTATATCCTTCCCGGGCTGGGAATCCCTTCCCTCATTTTACCAAGTCCCTTCTGCTTTAACTCCCTCAACCTGTTGTTCAAAGACGATTATTCAGTAGAGTGATAACTCTGAACAAAAATTAATAAAGTATTATAATCAGAAAGTTTGGTTGCAGTTAGTAACACTTGTCATTTGCAAAAATAGGACGTTTCTACTGATGTTGAGCAATTAACCCGAGTCAAAAGGTAATCAATTCAGTTTTATCCCTAAGCTATGATGAGAATTAGTTTTGAGTCAATCGACTTTGACCCAATTCAACAATTGCCAAAAATTCACTAGCGGAATGGGTATTGGGCTACTCCGCTATGGAAATTAGTACATTTAACATTAGACAGCCGGAAAGTGGCAAACCCCGCCCTGCTTTCCTCTCCTTCTTAGCGGATCAAGACCCCAGAAGGGATATCCAGCGGGAATATCTAATGAAACCAAAAGAGACAAAAAACTTATTTTCCCTAACGACCCCTCTCTACTATGTTAACGATGTGCCTCATGTGGGGAGTGCCTATACCACAATGGCCGCCGATGCAGTGGCTCGATTTCAACGGCTGCAAGGGAAATCTGTACTCCTGATCACCGGAACTGATGAGCATGGTCAAAAGATTCAGCGCACCGCCGAAAGTCTTAATCGTTCTCCTCAAGACCATTGTGATCAAATTGTCTCTAGCTTTGAAAGTCTGTGGGAAAAACTCGATATTCAATATGATCGCTTTAGCCGGACTACGGCTTCTCGTCATGCTGAGATCGTCAAGGAGTTTTTCGGGCGGGTTTGGGACAAAGGGGATATCTATCTCAGTCAACAACAGGGTTGGTATTGCGTAGCCTGCGAAGAATTCAAAGAGGAACGGGAACTCATTGATCAAAAATACTGCCCCATTCATACGAATAAGCAAGTTGAATGGCGCGATGAGCAGAATTATTTCTTCCGGCTTTCTAAGTACCAAAAGCAACTCGAAGCCCTCTACCAAGAGCGACCTGACTTTATCCAACCCGAAAGTCGTCGGAATGAAGTCGTCAGTTTTGTTAGTCAGGGTTTAGAGGATTTTTCGATTTCCCGTTTGAATGTTGATTGGGGATTTCCTGTTCCGGTTGATCCCAACCAAACGATTTATGTCTGGTTTGATGCGCTTTTAGGTTATATCACCGCTTTACTTGATCCCGACAGTGAACCGACACTGGAGAATGCTTTATCTAAATGGTGGCCGATTAATTTGCATTTGATTGGCAAAGATATCTTGCGTTTTCATGCGGTTTATTGGCCAGCGATGTTAATGTCTGCTGATTTACCCCTGCCCGGTCGTATCTTTGGACACGGATTTCTCACTAAAGATGGTAAGAAGATGGGGAAAAGCTTGGGCAACACACTTAACCCTGTTGAGTTAGTTAGTCAGTTTGGAGCGGATGCAGTTCGCTATTATTTTCTCAAAGAGATAGAATTTGGACAGGACGGTGATTTCAATCTCACGCGGTTTGTCAACACGCTGAATGCTGATTTAGCCAACGACCTGGGGAATTTACTCAATCGAACACTCAGGATGGCTCACAAATACTTTGAAGGTCGCATTCCCAACGTTAGCGGTGCTGCAATTCCAGATGATCATCTTCTCAAATCTTACGCTGCCAATTTAGGCCAAACCGTCGCTCAAGGTTATGAGAGTTTAGCGTTCAGCGAAGTCTGTATTGCGACTTTAAACCTCGTGCAAGCGGGCAATAAATACATTGATGAGCAAGCCCCTTGGACGCTGTATAAGCAAGGAAAGCTAGATTTAGTTGGATCTGTACTTTATTCTGTCCTGGAATCTGTTAGACTAGCAGCTTATCTACTCTCTCCTATTACGCCTAATCTCAGCAATGAGATTTATCAGCAGCTTGGGTTCTCAATTGACTTCAATGACAAAACCACAGTTGAGACAGCAGTCCCCTTTGGGACTCATGCTAGATGGGGAGTATTGCCTGCCGAACAAGCGCTAGCCGAACCTCAACCGGTTTTCCAACGCTTGGAACTGCCAGAAACCGTTTCGTCATAGCCGGGCGCGATCGTTAAGCTTTACTTAAGATAACACATCTGTCTTCAATCTGACGACTTCACAACTCATTCAATAAACAATCCTTCGATAATAAACGAGGTATAAGAATCATGTTTAATCCCCTGAAAAACGGCGAAATTTTTACGCCTGAACAAGTTCTCGAAAATCGAGGCCGGGTTGCTATCTTTATTGATGGTTCCAATCTATTCTATGCGGCTTTGCAACTGGGCATGGAGATTGACTACACTAAATTGTTGTGTCGGTTGACTGGGGGATCACGGTTATTGCGTTCATTTTTCTATACGGGTGTTGATCGCACCAATGAAAAACAGCAAGGGTTTCTCTTGTGGATGCGTCGCAATGGCTACCGGGTGATCGCCAAAGATTTAGTTCAACTTCCCGATGGCTCTAAAAAAGCGAATTTGGATGTAGAAATTGCGGTGGATATGCTGGCTTTAGTCGGTTCCTACGACACGGCGGTTTTGGTTAGTGGAGATGGAGATCTCGCCTACGCCGTTGACTGTGTGAGCTATAGAGGAGTACGGGTGGAAGTCGTGAGTTTGCGATCAATGACCAGTGATAGTTTAATTAACGTTGCCGATCGCTATATTGATCTCGAAAATATCAAGGAAGATATTCAGAAAAATCCTCGCAGCCCTAACAGCTATCCCTACCGTCCACTGTCCAGTATGAGTTTAATGGATCATCGCCAAATGGAGGGATCGTGAGATCACGAGCATGAATAGCAGGTGGGGATTTTTCAAATCGATCACGGTTAGAAATCAAGCTCAACCTCAACTTTTCCCGAGTATTAGCAGTCCTTTTTCTCGGGGAATTTTGGGGGTTGTGCTTGGGATCACGATTTTAGCAGGAGTTTCAGGCTGTACTCCCCCAGAGCTACCTGAAAATGAGGTCACTGAGACTCAACCTGCACCCGAAGAGGAATTTGACAATAGTTTGACCCTGGATGATGTTACCCTCGAACAGGCCAACGAGAAGGGGGAATTATTGTGGCGAGTCCAGTCCAACCAAGCAAGCTACAGTAAAGACAATCGCATTGCCAAGGTGACTAAGCCCGTTGGTGAACTGTTTCGCGATGGCAAACTGCTCTACAAAGTGCAAGCTGAAGTCGGAGAAGTTTATCAAGATAACAAACGGATTGTCTTACGCGATAACATTGTTGCTACCGATATGGATCAGGGCTTAGTGTTGCGCGGAAATTTTTTAGAGTGGATCGTCGATCAGGAAATTTTGGTTGTTCGCAATGGAGTAACCGGAGAACACAAAGATCTGAATTTCCTTGCTTCTGAAGTACAAGCGTTTAACCGAGAAAAACGGATCGAGTTTTGGAATCAGGTGACGGTTAATGTCAAAGATCCAGTTGTTCAATTACGCACGGATCATGTGATTTGGGAATGGGATCAAGAAAAACTGATTGCGGATCGGCGGGTGGAAGTCGATCGTTATCAGGATGAAACCGTTACGGATAGGGGTGTAGCCGGGGAAGCGATCATTGATCTGAAAACTCAATTCGCTGACCTGAAGAAAAATGTTCAAGTTGCGCTTTCAGAACCGCCTCTGCAAATTGCTAGTAATCAGATCAAATGGCATTATGAAGATGGAAAAATCGGCTCTCCCCAAGCCATTACGATTATCCATCGAGAGGAACAAGTGACGGTCACAGCGAACCAGGGATGGGGCGATCTCAAAGAAGAACAGTTCGATCTGGTGGGAAATGTAGTCGGGATCGGCCAAAAACGTCAATCTCAATTAAATACAGAGCAATTAACTTGGTCTGTCTCTCAACAACAGTTTCAGGCTCAAGGAAATGTTGTCTACCGTCAGATCGATCCCCCTTTGACTTTAATGGGGGATCAAGCGGTCGGTCAGTTTAGCAATGATACCATTGTCGTCAGCAGGGGTTCTAGTGGGGGTCAGGTGGTGACAGAGTTTGTTCCCTAGTGGTATTAGATGCAATTTCTAACCCGATGACTGCGTGGTTTTTGCAGAGCCATGAGGTTAACTTTTGACATCCTCCCCGTCGTAAACAACGGGGATTCCCAGCAGAAGACTATTTCAAAATATCAAATATTGATAATTGAACAGCATTCTCTAGGTGGGTTGACGTTTCACGGGCTGCTGCTTCAATAACCGAAGTCTCACGCCTGCCTCCGCGTCCGTTTAGGCTCTCCGAAAGTCCTCCGGCGAGTAAAATATTTGAGGCGGCATTACCGTCTCTGTCGTGAACTGCACCACAGTTCAAGCAAGTCCATTCCCGAACAGAAAGGTCTAATTTACCACCTTTAAAGCCGCAGCACGAACATCTTTGAGTAGTCGGCTCCCAACGGCTAATTACTCTAAATTCTCTGCCATACTTTTCGGCTTTACCTTCAAGAAGGGTTCTAAATTGTCTCCACCCTAAATCACTAATTGCTTTGGAAAGTTTACGATTTTTGACCATTCCTGACACATTCAAATCTTCCAGAACAATCACTTGGTTTTCGATGATTATTTGGGTTGATAGTTTGTGGAGAAAGTCTTTGCGGGTGTCCTTCATTTGGGCGTAGATTTTAGCTTCAACCAATAATTGACTATTATAGCAGAAGTCAGGAGACACCGAGACAGAATTGAAACCTTTATAATAAAAGGATTTGACAGAAAAACAGTGTCCTAATCAAAGGCTTCGACTGCTATAGCGCTACGCGCAAGTCAGAAGTCAGAAGTCAGAAGCGCAAAGTGCGGTGAGTGCAGCGCGGTCTTGGGGTTTCCCCAAGTGGAGCGACTGCCGAACCCGGAGGGTCTTGGGGGTTTCCCCCACGCAGCACCTTTGCCACGAGAGTCAGAAGTAGACTACAGCAGGCTTTCAGCTTCTTAAAAAGTTTGGCGGGAACGTCCGGTATAAACGCCTGGGGAGACCCCAGGCGACACGGACTCCGGAAACCGACACCGCCACGGCAGTTGCTCCACTTGGGGAGACCCCAAGACCGCACTGCCTCAACTTTTCGCTTTTACTAATGTCCTAACCATAATGCGTAGTGCTATATAACTGAAAAAGTTGGGTTTCACAATGTTCAACCCAACCTACTCTAGGAATGCGTTTTAATATCCGTTTCCGATTATTTTGCCATCTTAGCTGAACCGGGATTTCGCCAAGACACTTTGGGTAAAATTTCGTTCTTGTCAACCCGATTCTTATATTTCATTGCAAAGTTCAACAACGAATCTAACAGGGAATCAGACAGATAATGAGGTTGTAATCCCAAATCCAACAAATTGGTATTTTTGGCGTTGAAATAATGATTTTCTAGTTCAACCCGGGGATTTTCCATATTTTGAATATCAACATCTAACCCCACTGCATTTCCGGCTTTCTTCACCATCATGGCTAAATCGCCAACGCTAAACATTTCGGTAAACTGGTTAAAGACACGGAATTGACCGGGTTCTGCGGGAGTCGCAATCGCTAATTCCACACAACGAACCGTATCCCGAATATCAAGAAATGCCCTAGTTTGTCCGCCTTTGCCATAAACGGTAAGCGGATGACCAATAGCGGCTTGAATACAGAAACGGTTTAAAGCAGTTCCAAATACACCATCATAGTCGAGACGATTAATCAACATTTCATCCATCCCGGTTTCATCGGTGAGAACCCCATAAACCACCCCTTGGTTTAAATCCGTCGCCCGTAGACCCCAGATTTTACACGCAAAATGGATATTATGGCTATCGTGAACCTTTGACAAATGATAGAAACTTCCGGGTTGCTTGGGATAGGGTAAAGTATCCTTACGCCCGTTGTGTTCAATGGTGATATAACCTTCTTCGATATCAATATTCGGAGTCCCGTATTCACCCATCGTTCCCAGTTTCACCAGATGACTGTCGGGGAAATGTTCGCGCATTGCGTATAAAATATTCAAAGTTCCCACGACGTTGTTAACTTGGGTGAGAACCGCGTGTTCCCGGTCTATCATGGAAAAGGGCGCTGACCGTTGTTCTCCGAAGTGAACAATCGCTTCCGGTTCAAACTCGAGTAAACTATCGAGCAGGAAGCTATAGTCGTTGATATCGCCCACATACAGGTCGATAGACTTCCCCGTTAAATCTTTCCAGCGTTGAATGCGTTGATGAATGGGTGCGATTGGGGTTAGGGTATCAATACAAAGCTGTTGATCCCAGTGTCGCCGGACTAAGTTATCTAATATCCCAACTTCATAGCCTCGGTTGGATAAATGGAGGGCTGTCGCCCAACCGCAGTAGCCATCACCACCAATTACCAGAACTTTCATAAACTCAATTGCATCTCGGTTTGCTGATACTGGGTTAATGTATCAGGAATTGGTACCCTGTGGACTGTTTTGTTTAAGTTGATTAAATTTTGACTTCTGACGCGAAACTCGCCCAACGCACAAATTCAAAGGGTCCGGCGACTGATCCCCAAATATGTTCATCGGTTTCGGGGTCTCGTCCTCGGTCATGGCTAACCATGCGGTTTTCATAGACTTCAAACCAACTATCGAGATAGGTGAGTTGACCTTTGCGTTCTACCATACACCCTTTTCCGGGTTCGACTTCTGCTTTGAAGCTGTGACCTGTCCAACGGGTGATAAAGCTACAACAGGGGAGTTTTTTGATTTGTTCCCGTTTGAGGTCTTTGAGGCGTTCTGGTTGACGGGAGGCACCGTAAAATTGGTCTTGGTTATCAATGGCGTAGTTTTCGATCTCGATATAATCTTCCCGAGGAATGAATTTGAGAATTCGCACGCGATAGGGTTGATTCAGGATATAATCATAGGCCTGTTCGAGGTAGAGACTCACTCCGTCTAATAATTCTGTCGGTAACGGACGCATACAGACGCGAATATGCGCGAAAAAGGGCGGGTTTTCAAACGCCTGGGGTTGGTTGCTAAAATCAGAAGCCATCCAACGGGCTAAGGTGGCGATATCGGTTGAATGAGTCATTTTTCAGGAATTCGTAAATTTTTGATTAGGATAGCAAATTCAAGTTTGCTTGAGGCTGAATAACAAAAATTCTGTCGTTTCACTGTCATTCTCACTCATTAACAGTAAACTCTGACTACCATCGGTTAAACGTGGTCCTAATGTCATACTGGTGAGAGGATGGAGGGGAATGTTGAGTTGCTTGAAGTCAAATAACAGTTTTTTCCGCATGGGTTGAACTTTTCCCAATTGTCCGCGTAAACTGGCTATTCTAGAGGTATCGGTGGCATCTCCAGTGAACACTTGATAAATTTGACTCGAGGAGGGCGATCGCTCTAAACTGAGAAAGTAACCGCCTTGATTGAGTGCAACAATATCTGCTAACTGATGAGGTGAGGTTTCATCTGTTTCTAAGGGATAAAGATTTTCGGAGACGAGAAAAGATGCGCGATCGGCGATAACATAATGTAAGATTCGCAGTTTTGTTGCTGTATTAATATCAGTATCTTGAACTAAGGGTGCTGCGGTGGTCACAAATAACCGAAACGGATCTTTTCCACCCGGACTAAAGCCATCCGGTGCAATACTCATCGATTTAAACCCCAAGTTGGCTTGAATTCCTTGTTGTTGTTTTTCGTCTTCAATTGTAGGAATATAACTCGGCGGAATGGGAACGGTATTGCGAAGTTTTCCGGTTTGGAGATCAAATTCTCCAATCAAGGGTAAAGTCTGATTGTCTTCGAGATTTTCTAGGGCGATAAATACTGAGTTTCGGGGGGAAAAGGTGAGGCTTTCGAGGTGAGTTGTTGTTGGGGGCAGAGGTAAACCCGACTGATCTTTGAGAATTGTTTCATTTTCGATATTTACCTGATTTAAGGTAATCTGATCTTCTGAGGATAAATCAAATTTTAGCGTGTAAAATTCTGGGGCATTTTCAGCCAAAGCATAGAAATGTGTTCCCGGTGTTGTACTATCGCTATAGCCGGGAAGTTCGTAGGTAATGGCAGATAGATGACTAATAGAATTATTATTAAATTCGCTAGGTTTAGGGAGTGAATATTCTCCTAAAAAGTCTAGGGAGAAGTCGAGAAATATTCGATCTTCTGCGGAAACTTGAGGTAACGCGCAGGAGGTTAGGAGCGTTAAGAGTAAAATCATCGATCCCACAGACTGAAAGAGACGATGATGCCATTGACGCTGAATCACCTGGTGTTGTGATGCAGTGGGTTTGATGTTGTTGTGTTTGTTCACGATGCTTTTCTCAACCATCGCTGATATTATCCCATGCTTTCGCTTAGGCGTGGGAACACTGTTGAAATAAACTTCCCGGCTGCGATCGCCGATGGGGATTTTTTGTCGAAGTTCAACCTTGCCTTAAGTTCTCGTTTGTGCCAGAATCTATTGCAGTCTGGGCGGTTTGGCTTCTGTGATCTGTTGTGAACAAATCCGCTTTCGTCGCCGTCATCTTAAAATAGGTGACAATATGCCTAAATTGTACCCTATTGACAGTATAAACCATTTTTTCAGATTTTTACTGTTAAATTTAGACAATTTTTAGGAAATCAATTGATTGCTTGATAGAATTCTATGACAGGTAACATAACGCGAATTTGGTGCATTGTATTTTTGACGCTAATCAGTGTAATACTCGGGATAAACAGTAGCAGTTTAACCGCTTTTGCTCAAGATGAAAACAACCCTGAAGCAGAAGAAAATACTCAAGTTCTTGATGAATTTTCACCCAGTCCTTTAGAAAGTACCGAACCTGATCCGTTATTACCGAATCCTCCACCTGTTGGAGAACTATTGAGTGAAACACAACAGGAAAAACTGGCACCTGAATTAGATAAACTGAATGCAGAAGCGTTACTTTTACTCGAACAACAAGATGCTTTTGGTGCGTTTAGTTTATGGAGTCGGGAATTAAGATTACGGCGTTATTTTGGGTTATTACCGGAAATTGCAGCTTTACAACGAGTCGGTTTAATTGCATGGAATAACAGTCAACGTCTCTATCTTAAGTTCCTTGTAGAACGGTTAGAAGCTATTTTACAACAGGTTAACTCTGAAGAAACGTTAAATCTTGAAATATTAGAAGCGTTAGGTACAGCTTTCAAAGAAACTCGGGAAAAAGATTCTGCCATTGAAACTTATCAAATTTTACTCGATTATGCGCGTCAACAGCAAGATCTTCTCAAAGAAGAACAGGCGTTAAGTGAAATGGGTCAAGTTTATCTGAGTTGGTTAGATTATCAGCCAGCAGCGCAAGCCTATGAACAATTATTAGAAACGCAACAACAGATTAAATTATTGCGAAGTGAAGGCATTTTACCGCCACCACCTCCCCCGCAAGTGAATGCAGAAGGTGAAACAGTTAATCAACCGAGTGAAGTCATCTCTCTTCAAGAGTTATCCTTTATTTATGAACAGTTAGATCAACCGTTAAAATCCATCGCCGCTAAAGAACGATTAGTGGGTTACTATTCTCAATTGCAAAATTTACAACCGATTCCGAATTTAAAATTAGCAATTGGTTTAAACTATGAAAAACTCGGTCAATTTCAGCAAGCCAGTCAGAATTATCAAGAGGCTTATACAATAGCTACACCGATTCAGCAACTCGCCAATGCCAGCGATGCCTTGGGGAGATTAGCTCGATTATATCGCGCTCAAAACCAAACTCAAACTGCTCTTGAATTATACCAAGCCCAGTTGTTAATTGAGCAGCAATCCTACAATTTTTATGGAATGATGGATGCTTATGATAACATCGGTCAGATTTATTTTGATCAAAGAGCCTATCAACGAGCTTTAGCGGCTTATCAACAAGGCTTACAAATTGCTCAACAGTTGAAATATCGAGAAGATCATTTCGTTAAACGGATTGAAGTTGTTAATCGACAAATTGCTCCGTAAGGGTTTCGTGACCGATATCGACTTGATCTAAGTGTAATTGATGTTTGAGAAAATCGGGCAATCCTGAACAGTTTTCAAAGGTTGCTCCTTGTAGATCCGTTTGGGTTAAAAAACTACCAAATAAATTGCTATTGACTAAGTTAGCATGAGAAAGATTAGCTTGCGTCAACTCTGCATGGCGAATTGAAGCATAGCTGAGATTGGCTTGAGAGAGGTTTGTTTGTGTTAAATTTGCTCGGGTTAAATCGGCGTGAGACAGGTTAGCCTGAGTTAAATTTGCATGAGAAAAGTTGGTATGTCGCAGGTAGCTATAACTCAGGTTTGTTTCTGGCAATTGGGCGGCGTAGAGGTTAGCGCCACTGAAATTAACTTTCACTAAATTGGCTTGAGAGAGGTTAACGTGGCTTAAACTTGCACGATACAGGTTTGCGCCTCTGAGGTAAGCGTGCTCAAGGTTGGCTTGGTTGAGGTTAACTTGTTTAAGATCGGCATAAGAAAGGTTCGCACCTCGTAAGTCAGCACCTCGTAAATTAGCACCTCGTAAGTTAGCATAACTGAGATTAGCACCTTGTAAATTAGCACCTTTAAGGTTGGCACATTCTAAATTAGCCCGAGATAAATTGGTTTGACTTAAATTCGCAGCATTCAAACTTGCCGCCATTAAATTAGCTGCGTGTAAATTGGCACCTTTGAGGTTGGCATGACCTAATTTTGCACTGGTTAAACTGGCATTGGTGAGGTTTGTTTCTTGGAGATCGGCTCGACGTAAATCGGCTTTTATTAGGCTAGCATCGCTTAAGTCTGCATGATTTAAGTTTGCAATTAAAAGCTGAGTTTCGTTTAAAACAGCACCGCTCAGGTTGGCTAGGGTGAGGTTGGCTAACCGCAAATCTGCTTGAATCAGATCCATTCCTCGTAAATCAGTTTCTCTGAGGTTAGCCCCTTTGAGATCAGCACCACTGAGGTTAAGAATTCTCAGGTTTGTTTGACGTAAATCAGGGCCTTTAAATTGACAAAATAACCGATAGGTGTCTAGTTCTGTCGCTGATTCTTCGCAAGTTTTAGTCTGATTGAGGTTGACTAAATGATATTGAACGTTGGCGGTGAATAGTGTAAAAACGAGATTGAAAACTTCCAAAAATTTGATAAAATGCTGACATTGTTGTTCTTCATAGTTTTGATAGTGTTCAATCAGATTGGCAATACAACATTCTAGATAACCTTGAGCCGATTTACAAACTAAAGTGGTTTTTAGTAACAGAATGACCAGAGTCAGATAGTTTCCCCGTTCAACTAATAAAGTAAACGGGGCGGAAGGAGATTGATTATTTTCGGTGGTTAGCAGTCTAACTAATTGTTTGCAGGTTTTGGAGATTTGAGTCTTAGTGATGGTTTTTAAATTATTTTGAGAGTCAAATTTATGGAGTTTGAAATGCAAAGTCTCTCGAATATGATTGGCTGGATATCGAGAACAAACATGAAGCATTAAATAGTTGAGAAGGCTTTCTTTGAAATCTTCATAGTTAAAGTTTTGCGTCTGTTCTAAAAAGATATCTGCTTGATGAGCATAACTTAAAACACGCTCAGTCGAGATTGTTTTTTTGATTAAATTAATCGCTTCGTCCCCTAATTGAGTCGGGTTAGTAGGTTTTTGGGTTTGTGATCCTGGACATTGAGAACGCGCCACATACATGGCAAGATCAAATTTATATTTATCTTTGAGTTGTTGTGCTAAGTTGGCTGTAACTTTGTGTTGGACTTGAGATTGACTGCGATTAATTTGGGTTGATAATAAATAAGAACGATAGCGGTTGACCCATTGTGTGTCTGAGTTTAAAGCATAGTTCCGAATCTCTTGATAATCTTGAGTTTGTAAGAAGTTATAAGTCCATTTTCTCAGAAGGTTGACACTCGGAGAAATTCGTTCTTCTTGATAGTTTGCAGATTCGATGCGTTCAAATAGAGCTTCTGTGAATTCCTGTTGTTTGTTAATTGTCCAGTTATTAATTAATATGTAAAATGATTGTTTGATTGTGGCTGAAAAGATGGACTGGCTCTGATCAATAACGATGCGATTTAAAGCTTGATTGACTGCCTCATTTTGAGTACAGTTTAAATTGACAAAAATTTGTTCAAATTCATCAATGACTTTCTCGGGAATCCATTGATTAACAATTTGAATCATAAATTGACAGATTGACACTTGCAACTGCTCAGTTTTAGAATAAAAATCAGAGTTATGCAACGTTGAATCTGTATAAGAAAGATAACTTTCTTGAGTTGCTTTATTGATCACAGTAGAAGCCCCTTAGTAGATTGAATCCTGATGGATTATTAGTCACTCTAATCAATTCTGTACATAGTATAAGCTATGTGAGGCTTGATCCCTGATAAATCTTTTGAAATCTTTAAGATTATTTACCTGAATTAATAACTCAACGTTGTAAATTTTTTCTATTTTAATCCTTCTCAAGTTGCTACAATAAAGCAAGAGAAACCCCCAATCAACCTCCCACACTTAAACCCTCACAATCAACAAGGTTAATCAAACACCAACTCCAATCAATCAGAAGGGCACCGGGTAAGGGTAAACAACTCTGTAACTCAACAGAACCATTCAATAGAGCAAGTTGTGTCTGCAATTGTAGAGGGAGTAAATTGCTCATGTAGGCTCATTGTGAACATTTGTTCAAATCCTGTGAGTCTAGATGTAGACTCGCATCTACTTGTATCTACTTCTTGAGGAGTTGAGCTTATGGAGTTGATCTCCCTAAGTTCTGCTGTGAAATTCACAGTGGAAATTACAGCGACATGAAACTCATCTGATCTGTCTTAAGCTGACAAATGTCTGAACTTTAGTCCTAAAATCACATCATTCCACTCAGTCCCCAAATAACTGATTGTGTGGGTGATGCTATTGATACAGTAGAAACCGTCTAGTTCAGAATAGCTATCTGCTAAAATTCTCAACTCATTACTAAACTCATGTTGAGTCACAAACTGAACATTTCGTTTGACTTCCCAGTTGCTTTCATCAGCGTAAAAATAAATATCATCACCTGATTTTTCGAGCAACAATACCCCCTTAACCTTGCGAATGGCAATATGGGGCGGAATACGACGCGGATGATGTCCTTGAACAATATTCATAGAAGCCTCCTCCTTCTCCAAATAAAGTTAGCCTTAGCTAGTTTTTAAAAGTCTACATGATTCTACGGAAGTTACCCCGTAGTTTCCGCTTGCTATCATTCCAATGTGCTGGTTCTATAAGCTGAAGCCAAAAGTCTTCAGACAACGGAACAGCCTTGAAACGAATACAAGTCTGCTGTTGGACGGCATGGATATAGATTAACTGATCGTTTGAAGCTTTGGCAACTCACAAACTCTCAAGATGATTGGATCGAAAACGACTTAACCCATAAATCGTTGAATCGAGGTTCTCCAGAGTCCAAAGACTTAACGCAAGTAGAATAGCATAATTTAGGTATTCTTCAAAGGTTAGGTTTTTTCTTCTGTATCAATATTTTAACAAAATTTTTAGCTTGAGAATAAAGTATTCCCTAGAGAATAAAAAATAATATCACCTTTAGCCTCTTGTCAAGGTAGAAATTCTATCAATTTCAAATCTAAGTCAATAAATGGTCTACCGTTATACTGAAACCTAAAAGGAGTTTCTGGATTCTCAGGTTCTCTGTTATTCTGGGGTTAAAATTACGTTAAAACTGAGGATGAATTACAATATTATTCAACTGCAAATTCTGTAAATTGACGTTTAAAGGGAGAATGAAACCCTAAGACAATATCCTGTTTCGCTACACCCCGCTCGACTAATTCATTGGCGATTCCCCCTTCAGTTCCATCATGTTGAATCCAGATTTTACCATTTTTAATATCTAAATGTAAAACACAACCATAAATACGTCGTTTATTAGACCAACCGACATGAACCACTTGATAGCGATCGCGCAGAGTATCGAAAATTATCTCGGCTTCGACCTCTTCATTACTCGCTTTAATTTCACTATAAGCTTGTAATAATTCTTGAACCAGTTGACGGTATTGTTCTACTTTTTCCATTGGATAATTACCTCATTTTCGGGTTCATAAACAATCAATCGAACGTGATAACGTTGAATTAATAAGCGAGGTAATTCTAGGCTGAAGAAAGAACGATCAGCGTCTAAAGGAATGGCTAAATATAAAAGTCGATCAGGTTGTTCTTCTTCTAAAGCTAGCTGATATTTGAGAAATTGTCCCAAGGCTGTGCTAAATTCAGTCGTAGCAGAAGAGCCAACAAAACTTTTGATTTCAACAGCAATTTTTTCTCCATTTCGTTCAGCAGCTAGAAGTCTTTCTGCTCCCAAATCAATATACATATCTACACCACCAAACCGCAAAAATAGAGGATCATCAGTAATTTTCCAACCCTCTTTCTCTAAGGCACGCCTGACCGCATCATGGAAGATATCTTTACCCGCCATTGTGTTAATTCTTCACAACTCCCAATGCTTTTAAGGTTTTTATTGTTATCATAAATTATCTGATCGCCCTTGTGACATTTCATTTTTAAATCGGTAAAATGTCGGTGAGGCGATCGCTTGATGTTAGTGACTCAAGTTTTTATTTTTTTAACATCTGTAAGGCTTGAAAAGCCAGAAAGAAGAATCCTGCTGATCCCAAGATGGCTAGAAGGGGTTCAACGAGTCCTGGTGTAAACAGTTCATCCATGATGATTTCTCCTAAAATGATGAATTTTCCGATTCAATACAGAATTTAACAGCCAAATTAGATCAGTTATCAACCTAGATTATATCTTAAAAGATAGCTATTGAGTCCCTCTGTAAAGAATCTATAATAATAACAGTTGAACAAGAACTTGCCTTGCTAAAAATATCAGGGTTTAACTATTTTTCAAGTTTCTTTGTACGGTTTCCTTTTGAGGTTCAGGTTCAGTTGAACGATTAACCTGGAACCAAATCGCTAAACCCCCACCAATCACTAAGACTGCAATTCCAAGAATCAGTAGAATTTGTTGCCATTTCTTCAAACCCAAACTTTGAGGTTGGGGTTGCTTTTCTGATTCTTCCTCATCATACATTAATGCCTTAGAAGCTTCTGTGAGTTCCGACTCAATCTCATCAGGAATACTGGGTTTAGCTGCGGTATCAATCAGAATTAATTTTTGAGGTGAAACCCCGCAATACGTTAAGACAACCGAAGTATTATCGTGACCATTGTGAGTATTCGCTAAATTAACCCAGCCTTCAACGGCAGACTCTAAAGACTTTTCACCTTGTAACACCGCAGGGGCATAAGCCGCCCAAGATTTTTCGACCCAATCATTATCACTTAAGCCATCAGAACATAACAATAATAAACCATCTTCTTCGATAATAAATCGCTGTACCGTTGGGCGCAAAAATTCGGCTTCTCGGGTTCCAACCGCTTGAGTTAACGCCCCTGCATCTCGACGTTGAGAGGCTTCCCAATAGAGACTGTGACCATATTTAACTTCTCTTGTTGCCACATCATCATCAACCGTTAGGGCTTGACAAGAATCACGAGTCATCCAATAAGCCCGACTATCACCAACATTAACAATATACAATTCGTGAGCATTTTTCAACTCAGAACCTTGAGCCGTTTTCAACTTTTGAGGCAGTTGTAACGCCAGGACTAACGTTGTTCCCATGCGTTGGCGTAACTCCCGTTTTTGTTCGTTATTTTGAGCGGAAATCACATTATTAACAACACGGGTAATTTCTTGCAGTTGATCGATAATTAACTCCGGGGGTGTTAAGCCATCTTGTGAGGTAATTTCTGCTAAAAAAGTCGCCATCAAGGGTTTAATTGATTTCACCGCTAATTGACTAGCAACTTCTCCGCCATCGTGACCCCCAACTCCATCACAAACCAGACTTAAATGAGGAATTAACTGATAATTGGGATAACTATCAACCTGTTCTAAATCGGCCTTGGTCGGATAACAACTATCTTCATTATGCGATCGCACAGGCCCCGTATCACTGTGACCTGCAACGGCTAAATGTAAAGGCAATTGAGCCGCCTGTTGTAACAAAATGTGATTCAGTTTATCAGTAATCGTTTCTAAAGAGGGGTGAGAAACTTGCATTAGTTTATAAATCTCTTGCAAAGGTTTCTGCACTTCATCGTGAGCCGTTTCAATAAAAGCCGACCAAAATTCAGCCAAATCTTTCAAAGTCGGCTGCACTTTTCCCTGATGCAATTGCATTAATCTAATCCGCCAACCATTGGTGCGAATATTATCCTTAACCAAGAGACTGTAAGCCGTACCTTGTTGAGATAACGGAGTCCAAAGTTGCAACATTTGCCACAACCAATACACCTGACGAACAGTTTTCGTTTTCGGCCAAACTTCCACCATCGAAGGCAAAAGGCTACCTCTAGCATCAACCGGAATATTATCCAATAATAAAATCTCTTCCCCTTCATGGGCTGCACCCAAATGATAAATCCCGTGAACTCCCGGAAGATGCAGGCGATAGGGATGCAGGTACAAATAAGGCAAAATCGCGTCTGTCACCGAGTTAGGAATAGTCGGAGGTACGGCAGGTTTGGTATCCAGCCAAATCTGAGGCGCACCCACATAATAGCGATTTCCGACAGTCTGTCCCGGTTGAATTTGACTAGCGGCTGAACCCATCGCCCACAGATAGCGATAATTCAGTTGAGTTTGACAAGTCTCGCAAACTTGAGAACCGATGGCGTTGCGAGGCTGAGGACAGGTCGGGTTTGGGCAGTACATTGGTGGCTGTGATGCACTGCTAATTTGGAATAGTTTTTGTAAAGACACTCGTCAAGATATATTGCTTAAGGACTCAACTTAGAAAAATTCAAATATAAAATGATTGTAGCCCAAGGCTGGATTGTTCTGAGTTTTACTCTCCATTGCAGAACAATCGCTCATGTGTCACCCCTGCGGTGCTGATGCCTGCGTTCTCTCCCAAGAATCGCCTATGTTAGTCAATCCGACAATCTTTTGGTTAGTGGCTGGAGTATTACTCTGCTTGATGGAATTGTTTGTTCCGACGGCATTTGTTGAATTAATGATGGGATTCAGTGCGCTGATCGTGGCTGGAGTGTCGTTAATTGTTCCCTATACCAACTTACAAGTGCTACTGTGGATGATCCTATCGGTTGGCTCAATTGTTGGGCTACGACGATTGCTGCCAAATCGCCGAGTTGCGACAATAGAAGACGCTCGGGAAGCAGAAACCTTAACAGAAATTTTACCCGGTCAAGCGGGCCGAGTGTTGTATGAGGGAATTTCTTGGCGGGCGCGTTCTGATGGTAGTGAAATCGCGATTGATCCCCATCAAAGGGTGATTGTTATTGGACGAGAAGGTAACACGTTGATTGTCATACCGGAAAAGTTACTCAATTCTTGAGAAAATTCATGCAATTTTGTATCGGCTGGAGATTTCCGAGATGCAAGCTTTCTAAACTGTAGATCAATAAACAGAGGAGAATTTGTTTAAGTTTGGTATTTGTGTCATCAGTAATTCAACTTATTTTTGTTGAACTGAACATTATTAAATCTTGAGGAAACTTCAAATGGAAAATTTTTTGTTACTGATCATGCTGGCTTTAGGAGGCTCTGGTCTGGCTGGAGCGGTCAAAATTGTCAACCAAGGTGATGAAGCGTTAGTTGAAACCCTGGGAAGATATAACGGTCGAAAGCTGAAACCCGGTCTGAGTTTTGTCGTGCCTTTTGTGGATCGAGTCGCCTATAAAGAAACGATTCGAGAACAGGTTTTAGACATTCCCCCCCAACAATGTATTACTCGCGATAATGTTTCGATTAGTGTGGATGCGGTTGTTTATTGGCGAATTATGGACTTAGAAAAAGCCTGCTACAAAGTCAATAATTTGCAAGCGGCGATGGAGAATTTAGTCCGCACTCAAATTCGTTCAGAAATGGGTCAACTTGAACTCGATCAAACCTTTACCGCCCGTACAGAAGTCAATGAAATATTGTTGCGAGATCTTGATATTGCCACTGATCCTTGGGGGGTGAAAGTGACTCGGGTAGAGTTACGTGATATTTGTCCGGCGAAAGCGGTAATGGATGCAATGGAGTTACAAATGTCGGCGGAACGACAAAAACGGGCGGCGATTTTAAAGTCTGAAGGTGAACGAGATTCTGCGATTAATAGTGCGCGAGGTCATGCAGAAGCCCAAGTTTTGGATGCAGAAGCCCATCAAAAGGCGATGATTTTAGAAGCCCAAGCCCTACGTCAAACCCAAGTCTTGAAAGCCCATGCAACCGCCGAAGCCCTGCAAATTATTACAAAAGTTCTCAGCAATGATCCCAAAGCTTATGAAGCCTTGCAATTTTTACTGGCTCAAGGTTATATGGATATGGGAACCGCAATTGGCAATAGCGAAAGTAGCAAAGTGATGTTTATTGATCCGCGTAGTATTCCCGCAACAATTGAGGGAATGAAGGCAATTGTTGGGGATAATAATCTACAGAATTCTGACTTGAAAAAGCCCTTTTAACCGTAAGATTATTATAGCAGTAAGCAAGGGTGTTTACAACTTCTTTGTGTTCTTTGTGTCTTTGTGTTCAAATGAAACTTGCTGCTTGTAAAGATACCAGCACTGACTGCTATACCTCAAATAAAAGACTAGGGTGGGTTGAGCCTATCCTATTTTTTTGAAATCTCATGCAAGACAAATCTACGCCTTGGAAAACAGTAAAAGAAGGCAGTTTTACCCTCTTTTACCATCAATAATTGTAACACTTAAATCTGATAATTTGCTCAATTTATGCTGAGTCTAAGCTTTTCTTCTCAGCATTCCCACGATTGTAATACAACCCAGTCCGAGAAGCATTCCAGGTTCAGGTACGGCTGTGGCAACCAACGTTCCTGTAACATTACTAGATCGAGGAATAAAGATATTAGAAGAACCGGGTTGAATTCCAATTGCAAGGCTTAGGGAATCTAACACCTCTGCTAACTGATAATCAAATCCAAATTCAGTCGGAATCGGTTGAGTCAGTAACTCTGCCACCAGATTTTTATTGAGGATTTCCCAGAAGTCTGTTTCATTGGGATAATTGACTAATAACGCTTGAATGTAATTGGAAATTTGAGTAAAATCTGGATACTCAAACGGATTATCTTTTCCAATTCCTTCTACATAATCGTAGCTGGCAACGAGATCAATAACGCTTTGACCTTGATGTTCAACCGCGTAATTTTCTAATGCAAATGACCAAGATTCATCTAAAGCAACTTCTGTTCCTGGTGTTCCTGTGACTGTACTAGAACGAGGAATAAATATATTAGAAGAACCGGGTTGTATCCCAATTGCAACGGTGAAGGATTCTAACACCTCTGCTAACTGATAATCAAATCCAAATTCAGTGGGAATCGGTTGAGTCAGTAAGTCAGTCACCAGATTTTTATTGAGGATTTCCCAGAAATCAGTTTCATTGGGATAATTGGCTAAGAACCCTTCAACATAATTTAAAATTTGAGTAAAATCTGGATACTCAAACGGATTATCTTTTCCAATTCCTTCTACATAATCGTAGCTGGCAACGAGATCAATAACGCTTTGACCTTGATGTTCTATCGCGTAATCTTTCAACGCAAATGACCAAGATTCATCTAAAGCAACTTCTGTTCCTGGTGTTCCTGTGACGATACTAGAACGTGGAACAAAAACGTCACTAGAACCCGGTTTTATCCCAATTTCAACGGTGAGAGAATCTAGGACATTGGCTAACTGATAATCAAATCCAAATGAAGTCGGAATGGGTTGAGTTAGTAAGTCAGTCACCAGATTTTTATTGAGGATTTCCCAGAAATCAGTTTCATTGGGATAATTAGCTAAGAACCCTTCAACATAATTGGAAATTTGAGTAAAGTCTGGATATTCAAAGGGATCATTTTCCCCAATTCCTTCTACATAATCGTAGCTAACCAATAAGTCAATAACGCTTTGACCTTGATGTTCAACCGCGTAATCTTTAAATGCAAATGACCAAGATTCATCTAACGTGACTTCTGTTCCTGGTGTTCCTGTGACGATACTAGAACGAGGAACAAAAACCTCACTAGAACCCGGTTTTATCCCAATTTCAACGGTGAGGGAATCTAGGACATTGGCTAACTGATAATCAAATCCAAATGCAGTTGGAATGGGTTCAGTCAATAATTCAGTCACCAGACTTTTATTGAGGATTTCCCAGAAGTCTGTTTCATTGGGATAAGTCGTGAGAAAATTATCAATGAAATTGTAAATCTGAGTAAAATCTGGATATTCAAAGGGATCATCTACACCTATTCCTTCTAGATAATCGTAGCTAACCCGTAAATCAATAACGCTTTGACCTTGATGTTCGATTTCATATCCCTCAAAGCCAAAAGACCATCCCTCTTCTAATTTTACCGGAGAGAACATCGTTACTGCCCGAGAAACAGCCGGATAAGTAACGACCCCTAAACTTAGAGTAATGGTAGTTGCCGCCAGGTTGATCAGGTTTTTCAATTTCATGCGGAGTATTCCTTGATTTTAGTGCAAGTAAAAACCAGAATGATGCGCCTTAATGGCTTACCTGTTGATTGTTGTTTTTGGTGTGATTATGAAAGATGACTGTATAGAATTCAAGGGGTTTATGTAAAGATTACTGCGCTTGACTTTACATAAGTAGAGAAAAATCGCAAATCTACATCAGAACTGCCCTCAAACCCCTTGAAATTTGGCTTGAATGGCAGTTCCGTCTAGCTTTACAAACAAATATTACAAATCTACATTTGGACTTCCCTCAAATACCCTGAGATTGGGCTTGAATTGCAGTAATCGCAACGGTATTCACAATATCGGTAATTGTACAACCGCGACTGAGATCATTGACAGGTTTTTTCAACCCTTGTAAAACGGGGCCAATTGCTACAGCATTTGCGGAACGTTGAACGGCTTTATAGGTGTTATTTCCGGTATTCAAATCGGGGAAAATAAACACCGTTGCGTGTCCGGCAACTTCACTTCCGGGTAGCTTGGTTTTCGCCACACTTTCATCAACTGCGGCGTCATATTGTATCGGCCCTTCTATTTTTAAATCGGGGCGTAATTGTTGAGCAATTTTAGTCGCTTCCCGGACTTTATCGACATCTTCTCCTTTTCCAGATTCTCCTGTCGAATAAGACAACATCGCCACCAAAGGTTCAATCCCAAATGTCTTCGCTGTGAGCGCCGAAGTAATAGCAATATCGGCTAATTGTTGAGGGTTAGGATTGGGATTAACCGCACAATCTCCATACACCAAAACTCGATCTTCTAAACTCATTAAAAACACACTGGAAACAATCGAACACCCAGGCTGAGTTTTAATAAATTCTAACGCCGGACGAATCGTGTGAGCCGTTGTATGAACCGCTCCCGAAACCATCCCATCAGCAACGCCTTTGTACACCATCATGGTGGCAAAATAACTGTTATCGTGCATCATATCGGCTGCACAATCTCGACTAATTCCTTTATGTTTTCGCAGTTCAAAATAGGTTTGGGTATAATCTTCATACCAGTCAGAATTGTTCGGATCAACAATCTTAACGCCGTCTAAATTTAATCCTAAAGCTGCAATTTGTTTGCGAATTTCTGACTCTTGACCTAACAGCGTAATATCGACTACACCCCGTCGTAATAAGATCTCAGTCGCCTGTAAAATCCGTTCTTCGTTTCCTTCCGGTAAAACAATATGTTTTTTATTGTTTCTCGCTCGTTCAATTAACTCATATTCAAACATCAACGGAGTTCGGCGATAAGAACGAGAAACGGAGATGCGTTCTTCAATTTTTGAACCGTCTACATAGGACTCAAATATTCCTAAAGCCGTGGCAATTTTTCGGGGTTGATCTGCGGTAATTCTCGCTCGAACTTGACTGATTTTTGTTGCCGTTTCAAAAGTATCTTCTTTGACCATCATAATGGGTACACTCCACTGAGAGAACCCATCAATTAATTTATAAATCGAGAGAGGAATTTGGATATCTCCCGTTAAGATAATTCCCGCTATATTGGGATAATTTTCTGATAACGTCGCCACTAAACAGCTTAACAAAATATCGGATCGATCACCGGGAGTAACAATTAAACTGCCTTCGTCGATGTGTTCAAGAAAGTGAGGAACTTGCATCGCTGCGACTTTGAAATCATGAACTTCTCGATTAAGTTGATCTCCATCACCGTGAATGAATTTTGCCTGAATTTTTTCAGCAATTTCTCCAATGGTTGGCTTCCAAAGAATTTCTTCTTCGGGTAACACAAAAACCGGATCTTCGTAAAGCCAATGTTGATTTAATTGTTGAGTAACTGTGCTGAAATATTCAGGTGGAACTCGGTTAACAATTGTTGCTACAATTGTACATCCCTCTTCGAGAAAAGCTTCTCGTTCAGCGCGAACCCCGTCAACCACTTCCTCGGGTGTTTTTCCCTGTCCATTCGCAACAATAACAAGGGCTGAACCTAAATCATTCGCCACCTGAACATTCAAGTCAAAATCAAAAGCAGACGTCACATCAATTGTATCCGCACCTTCACAGACAATAAAATCACACTGTTGTTCTAAAGCTTTATATTTTTCCAGAATAACTTTTAGGAGTTCATCATAATGTCCGTCTGCAACTAAATGTTGGGCTTGTTCGTGATTTAATGCGTAGAGAGATTCATAAGGAAAATCAAGTTGATAACGAGTTTGAATTAATTCAATATCCGGATCAGGTCTATTTCGGCGATGAATGATCGGACGAAAAATACCCAGCCGACGAATGCGTTTAGACAACAATTCCATGATGCCGAGTAGCACAAGAGATTTGCCACTGTCGGAGTCAACGGCTGCAATATACAAGTTTGAAACCATAGAATTCCCCCTGGTATAGAAACTAGAAAATAGCAATTTTAATGGGTTTTGCTGTTAAATATGGGTTAATTTTTCATGCAATTTTCTAGGTTATTTTATCGAGTTTTCTGGGTTAGTCGCGGTAAGCAATTCTGAGACTCTGAACGAAAATCGCCACAGAAATCAGAATAATTAAACAAGCCCAAAACCAATGGGGTAGAAAGAGTTGTTGGGCAATTTGTCCGGTGTCAGAAACAATCAGTTGACCTCCGATAACGGCTTTATTCATAAACAGATAACCCCGTTGATGGTAGGTGCTGATAATCGCTTGTACCCCTAAAAACTGAATCGCCCATCCTTGTAACCAATGGGGTGTTTTCAGGGCGGTAAATAACAAGCCAGCCCCCCACAGAGAAACCGCCACAATACCAAAGAGCGATCGCACCCAGATTACCACAGAAAGTAGTAACAAACCGCTCAAAATCATTAAACAAATATGAGCATTTTTGTAGCGACGACTAGAAATAATAAATAACCCCCCCGCCAAGGCTGGCCCCAACGGCCCACCCGCCGCGACTAACGCCCGTCCAATGGGACCTAAAAATAACGAACCTGAATGGACAGCAAAACCGGAACCATTGGGAAGCATGACTAATTTTTGGAAGTCACCCCCCAGGAGTAACGCCGTCAGTCCGTGACCCATTTCATGGAACCAAGTCGCGAGAATGGAAAAGGGATAAAGGATATAATTTCCCCAGGAAAATTGCCACAAAACTAGGGTAACAGCAGCAGCGCCAATCAGCCAGCTTATCCCCATTTGGTTGCGATTTCCGGTTGTTCCCTCAAACGGTTGCAGATTCAGATTTTTCATTGGTTAAGCGTTGGTAAAATGTAGCTTAGATTGAAAACTCACTCAAGTTCTATCGTCTATCTACATCATAGAACTTTGCCGTTTCTGATGGCTATTGATGCTTTTTTTATTTTAGCTTCTAATTTTAACTAACTGCAAATCCCGTGTAGGGTCTAACCAAAGGTTCGGTGAACGCCAAAACAATATCTTCTTTGGGAACTCCTAATTTCACAAATTCATTAGCAAAACCAATTTCTGTCCCATCATGTTGTATCCAGATTTTACCGTCTTTTTTGAGGTCAAAATGCAACACACAACCATATCGTCGGTTTCGATTTTTCCAACCCGCATACACCAATTGATAATGGTCGTGTTCGGTATCGAAAATTAGCTGAGTTTCTACATCTGGATCGGGTGAAGCTAAATTCGCATAATCGCTAATTAGCTGTTTAATATACGTTCTATATTGTTCTAGTTTATCCATTGTACAATCACCTCGTCTACCGGATCATAAACAATGATTTTAATTTTAAATCGTTGAATCACGGTTTGTACAAATTTTAGGGAAAAGAAGGTTTTGTAACTTCCTTGAGGAACCGCTAAATACAAAATTCTATCAGGTTCTTGTTCTTCTAGGGCAACCTGATAATTGAGAAACTGCCCAATGGCGGTATGAAACTCAGAAATCGCTGACGGATTAATAAAACTTTTAATTTCAACAGCTATTTTTTGACCCTGTTTCTCGGCGGCTAAAATTCGTTCTGCGGCTAAGTCAACATACATCTCAACTCCACCGACTTGAACTTTATAAGGATCATCTGTAATCATCCAATTCTCTTTTTCTAAACCCACCTTAACCGCATTATGAAAAACATCTTTAGCAGCCATTTTCCCCAGATAGCTAGAGGATGAAATCTTTATACTTTATAATATCATATTTTAAAACGGTGTTAAAATTTAAAAGACTCATCTCAACCCAGACGGTTAATTTTAGGAAAATTTAACAATGGCGGGAAAACTCTGGCGTAAAATTTGGACAGTTCTCAACACTGACATTGAACTCTCTTTAACGGGGACTGTTTCCGCAGGTGTGGAAGGGGGAAAAGCTGTTTTTGAACTCGCCAAAGCGTTACAGGAGAATAAAAACGCGAAAGAACTCGCCCCCATCATTGAAAATTTTGATTCGTTATTGGATGTTCTCAATTCCCCTTTGGGAAAGGTTGCGGGGACGGCGTTACCTTTTCTTCCGATTGCTACGGGTATTTTAACATATATTGCCGAACAAACTCGCAGCGAACCCAGTTTAGCAGATTCGGTTCAGTTGGTTTCTCAAGTCGCCTATTTAGAAAGTTTGCGTGTTTTTTTAAAAGAACATCCTAAACTTAAGTTAGCTGAAAATACCGCATCATCACAGCTTGCTAAAAAGATTAAAAAACTAGGTGAAACTCTAGAAGTCGATGGAAAAGAAATTAATTTTGATGACCAAGAAGCCAGAAAAACATTGATTTGTTTCCATGATTCTCCATTAGCAAAAGTCTTTAACGCTATTCTCGTTGAACGTTTCCAAGAGTCGGGACTGGATGAAAACACCGCCAAAATAACCACAGAACGAATTTCTCGCAACACTCACCGCTACATGAAAGAAGCCGTTGCAGAAGTCCGAGACTCGGCGAAGAAATTGGCGGGAATTTACGGAGACGGTTGGCTAAAAGATATCGAAACTTACCACAGCATCGACCAATATTTAAAAGAAGTTATTGCTACCAAACCGGAAGAAAAAGTTTTTGATGAGAACTTCAATTTTCGGCAAATTTACGTTCCGATGAATGTGAAACCTGTTAAATCAGATGGAGAAGTTATAGAAGAAGATTCTAAACCTGAAAATATCGAATACTGGGCAAAAACAACATTACTCGATGATAGCAAAAAAGGTCAAGTTCTGTTTATTCAGGGTGGCCCCGGACGGGGAAAAAGTGTATTTTGTCGAATGTTTTCCGACTGGGTAAGACGAGAACTTCATCCGATTTATACCCCGATTTTAATTCGATTGCGGGATATTAAAAGTTTTTCCAATGATATTAATGAAACACTCGCCACTGTGATTGATCGAGATTTTACCCGAATTGATAGGGGTTGGTTAACCGACTCTAATACTCGCTTTCTATTTTTACTCGATGGGTTTGATGAGTTACTTTTAGAACGAGGAAAAGGGAATGATTTAAAATTCTTTTTGGATCAAGTTGCAGATTTTCAAAAACGTTGTTCAAAAAATAACGAACAAGGTCATCGAGTTTTAATTACAGGTAGACCTCTAGCATTGTACGGCATTGAACGGTTAATGCCAACCAATTTAGAACGGGTTGAAATTATCCCGATGGATGACACCATTCAGCAGCAGTGGTTGGAAAAATGGAAAACCGTAGTTAATTCTGACCCAACAATTGCAGTAAAAAAAACAGATAAATTTCGACAATTTTTGCACGACAACCGTTGTCCGCAGCAAGCTAAAGATTTGGCGAAAGAACCCCTGTTACTTTACTTGTTAGCCGTCTTGCATCGTGACGATCAACTCCACATCGATATGTTTAAAAAGGCTAATGTAGGTCAAGCTAAAATTCTGATTTATGAACAGGCGTTAGAGTGGGTATTGAACAAACAACGAACGGAAGACGGACGCAACCTTAACCCTGAACTTACAGACTTAGAACCGGAAGATTTACGCAGTCTATTAGCAGAGGCAGGACTCTGTGTGGTGCAGTCTGGACGGGAATATGCCTCGATTAAAATGATTGAAAATCGCCTCGAAGAAGAAAATGAGGCTGCAAAAGCCCTGATAGAAAAGGCACGTCAAACGGGTTCAGATGAAGCTTTGAAAAATGCCCTGGCTGCTTTTTATCTCAAGTCGGGAAAAGCTGATAATTCTGTTGAGTTTTTTCACAAGAGTTTTGGAGAATTTCTCTGCGCCGAACGCATGGCAGAAACGTTAGAGGAATTTACCTTTAAAAGTAAGAAACGGGGAAAGACTTATGAAATGCCAAAAAAAGAGTTAGAGTGGGAAATTTATGATTTATTTGGTTATGGAAATCTGACTGCTGAGATTGTGGAATATTTGATGGCATTATTAATGAAAAAATCCATTAAAAATGAGATTGACTTTGCAGTGCTATTTGAACGACTGCATGAATTTTATCTGCGGTGGTGCAATGGAGATTTTATCGAACTCTGGGATGCTTCTGAGGAAATGTTGCCCTTGAAAAAAGCCCGACAACTCCAGCAACAAGACATCAAACGCGGACAGCGACAGGTTGATATTTATACGGGCTTAAACGTGATGATTTTGCTGTTTGAGTTGCATCGTTATGGACAATCAAAAGAGGAATTAAAAGAGAAATTACATTTTTATCCCTGCGGTCAACGGGGAAGTGAGGAATTTGACGAAGAAAGATTACTAAAGATTATTGGATATGCTGATAGTCTGAATTTATATGCTTTTTCTAGCATTGTCGGTCAGTTTCTCAGTGGTGCCGACCTCAGTGGTGCCTACCTCAGTGCTGCCAACCTCTGTGGTGCCAACCTCAGTGATGCCATCCTCAGTGATGCCGACCTCAGTCGTGCCATCCTCAGTGATGCCGACCTCATTAGTGCCGACCTCAGTGGTGCCTACCTCAGTGCTGCCGAGCTCATTAGTGCCGACCTCATTAGTGCCGACCTCAGTGGTGTCAACCTCAGTGATGCCAACCTCAGTGGTGCCATCCTCAGTGATGCCGACCTCAGAAGTGCCAACCTCATTGCTGCCGACCTCAGTAGTGCCGACCTCAGTAGTGCCAACCTCAGAAGTGCCAACCTCAGTGATATTCGATGGGATAGTGATACAAAATGGTCTAACGTTGTTGGGTTAGAAGAAGCTAAAAACGTACCAGAAGAGTTGAAACAACAATCTGAATTTGAAGGGTCGGAAAATCCATTTTCGTCAGAGGAGTTAGAGGGGTTGAGTGAGGAGGAGGAATAATTTTAGGTTGGGAGGGTTCTTTTAGTCCTCTTAAGAGGACATTAGTTTTGAGGCGGGGATTTTAATCCCTGACTTGCCAAAAAATTGATAAGATTAACCCCTAGTCCTCTCACCCGGAAATCAATTTCCGGAATGAGCAGGTTA